>CAVTZN010000003.1:0-180802 GCA_963739285.1 Candidatus Wildermuthbacteria bacterium | reverse complement strand
CGGATTGAATCTTTGGGGATGGAAGATAAAATTTTCAACGTTATTGTCCCAAAAGAAAAAAAGATTAAAATAAAAGATGGGAAGAGAAAAGTAGTTGAAGAGAAAATTTACCCTGGCTATGTTTTAGTTGAAATGTTGGTTACTGATGATTCTTGGTATATTGTCAGAAACACCCCACGGGTTACTGGCTTTGTCGGGGCAGGAACCACCCCGGTGCCGGTAGCGGTTGAAGAAATTGAAAGCTTGAAAAAGAGAATGGGAGTCGAGGTTCCTCAATTTAAAATCGAAGTTAAAATCGGTGACTCCGTTAAGATTATCGACGGTCCTTTCAAGGATTTTGATGGGAAGGTTTCCGAAGTTGATGAAGAGCGTGGCAAGGTCAAGGTTTTGGTTAATATGTTCGGCCGGGATACGCCGGTAGAACTTGATTCGTTGCAAATCAAAAAAATCTGAGTATGGCAAAGAAAATTAAAGCAATTATTAAATTACAAATTCCGGGTGGAAAGGCTACACCGGCTCCGCCGGTAGGGCCGGCTTTGGCTCAACATGGTTTGAATATTTCTGAGTTTTGTCAAAAATTTAACGAGGCCAGCAAAGACCAGCAGGGCTTTACCATACCGGTGGAAATCACAGCTTATGAAGACAGAACCTATGGATTTGAATTGAAAACACCACCAGCCGCCGAACTTCTGAAAAAAGCCATCGCCATAGAAAAAGGTTCAGGCGAGCCTCATAAAAACAAAGTTGGGAAAATCACCAAAGAGCAATTAAGAAAAATCGCTGAACAAAAAATGAAAGATTTAAATGCCAATGATCTTGAAAACGCTATGAAGATCATTGAGGGTACCGCCAGAAATATGGGTATAGAAATTGAAAAGTAAAAATATTATATGATTCTTTCAGATAAAGATATCAAAAAATATATAAAAGAAGGAAAAATAAGAATAAATCCTAAGCCAAATCTCAAAGAGCAATTAGGCCCTTGTTCTTTAGACCTGCATTTGGGTAATATCTTTAAGATTTTTAAACAGTCAGACTATCCCTATTTAGATCTCAAAAGAAAGATTAATTTCGAGCAATTTATGGAGGAAATAAAAATAAAAGATGACGCGCCTTTTATTTTGCAGCCAAAAGCTTTTGTTCTGACCACAACAAAAGAAGAATTTTTTCTAAGCAATGATATAATTGCTCGACTCGATGGACGATCGTCATTAGCCAGGATTGGAGTTGTCGTCCATCTAACCGCAGCCAGATTTGACCCCGGTTGGCGAGGAAGGGCGGTAATGGAGTTGGGAAATTTAGGCCCCATGCCGGTTGTTTTATACGCCGGCGTCACCAGGATTTGCGCTCTCACCTTTGAAACTCTTTCTAGCCCAACTGAAGTTCCTTATTTGAAGCAAAAAGACCACGCTTATGCTAAACCGAAATCTCCCCGCGCGAGCAAATTAAACAAAGAAATAAAATAATGTTATTAACCAAAAATCTTAAGGTAAAATTTTTAGGAATTACCCCGTTGCTAAAAGATAGAAGCGGGGTTTTAAATCCCCAAGAGATTGTTGCCCTTTCAGCCCTTTTAACCTTCAAAGGGAAATCAATTAAGAATCTTTTTAAAGATATTAAAAAGAAGGGGGGAAATGTCAATGAAAAAATAAGGTCAATTTTACAAAAATCTTCTCTCCGTGGACACGCTTCGCTTTCAACCACCCCTTCTCTTTGTTTAAGTTACGAAGGGAGTAAATTTTTGGATTGGGCCTTAACCGGTCTTTATTTTTCTTCGTCTTTGGTTTCTTCCGGCAGACGGACCGATACGAGTGAAAAAGATATAGTTTATCCTCGGGCAATTTACAACAATAGAAAAGCCAGGGAAATTTATTATCGGGTTTCAAAAAAAAATATTAACATACACAATTATTTTTTATCAGAGGGAATCAGTAAGGACGAAGCCCGCAAAATTTTACAACAAGGGATTTATGGCACAGGCATTATTCAACTTCCAATAGAATCCATTATAGGCGTAAAAAGAGAATACGAGAGAGAAAAAGAATGGATGCCGGAGGAGGTGGGCTTCTTGCTCCAAAAAATTGAAAAAGAAGCCAAAAAACTGGGGATTGATTGGCTTTTTGCTACAAGATTAGCCGCGCCAAGAAATGTTTATCCTTATCCCAATGTTTTTAAAAATCCAATTAATTCAAATATTGTTAGAGAATTAAGAAAGAAAAAGAAATTGGCTGACGGCACAAGAATAATCTCAATGGATATTTTAATGACAGAAGGACTAAAAAAGAAGCTAATTAATTTAACTAAAAGACGGCAAGGACTTTTTCAATCTTCTTCGCAAATCAGAAAAAAATGGGCTGATATCCTGACTTTATATCAGGAAATTGTCCGCGATTATAATTCCGCTCTGCGTCTTAAGGTTCTTTCTACTATTCCTATGGGCATTTGGACGGAAAAAAAGAGACATCGCAGTTGCCCCCAGGTTATTGAATCAATCTATTATTGCGTTAATCGGGCCGCAAAAGTTTTTAGAAAGTTTGAACACGAGATTAGAGAAAGGCGAATCAATCGGAAATCAATAGCTGAAATTGAAGAAGTTTTTTCAATCCCACCCTCAATTAAAAATAATCAAGAATTTCTTAAAAATTATCTTTCAGCCGCTTTGGAGTCATTTAAAGGGTATCAAAAGCTCATTGGCTTAAAAATTAAGCCAAGAGATGCCGTATTTTTAATCCCAAGAGGAGTTAAAACAGATATTTTACAAGAGTACGATTTGTATAATCTTTTGACCGGTTATTATCCTTTGCGGCTTTGCACTACCGCTGACGAGGAAATGCGAAGAAATACTATCAAAGAAGTCGCCTTGATAAAAAAAGAACTGACAAAGAAGGGATACGGCTGGCTTAATCAATTTTTTGTTCCCACATGCCAAATTGTCGGTTTCTGCCCGGAAGAAAAGAACTGCGGCATGGTTTTCGGAGCTGTCAAAAATTATAATGAAAAATTCCACCAAGAAATGAAACAGGAACTTAAAAAACAATTTGAGAAAAATCTAAAAAATTTAGGAAAATAATATGGTTCTTGGAGTTCAAAAACTTTTAGAGTTAGTAAAAGAAAAGAAATTAGTGGAAAATCTTTCTGAAAGGGAATTAAAAAATCCGGAAGGGGCCGGTTTTGATTTGAGAATAGGGGAGCTATACGAAATTTCGGGGAAAGGATTTTTAGGAGTTGAAGAGAGGGCTACGCCAGAAATGAAACTAATTGCAAAATATGAGGAAAAAAAGATAATAAAAGTAGAACTTCAGCCCCGCACTTATTACGCGATGAAAACGATAGAGAATGTTAATATGCCGGATAACCTTTTGGCCATCATGACTCCTCGTTCAACCTTATTTCGTTCGGGCGTCTATATTTTTGGCGGCCAGACGCCGCCCGGGTACAAAGGAGGATTGATAATGGGAATTTATAATTTTCGAGACGAGAAATTTGAGTTAGAAATGGGTTCCAGGGTAGTCCACATCATGTTTTTCCAAGTTGAAGGAGAATCCAATTTATACCGCGGCCAATGGCAAGGTGGTCGGATTACCACCGAGAAAAAAGAAAAACAAGTTTAAATTTTATGAGAATATCAAACATTATAAAAAGAATTAAACGATATTTAAAAAAAGAGGACAGAAAAGATGTTGAATTTCGTGCCCTCATCGCCTTAACGGAATTAGGTGATATTGTAAAGTATATCACTCATGACAAAAAGCTTAATCCTAATGCCAGACCATATGGAACTAAAGACGATGAAATGCTAGCGTATGGCCAAGCGCTTATTCAGACAATTGCAACAATGATTTTAAGAGGAATTGATGTCGAAAAAGCATTCGAGATAGGTTTAAAAAACTGGAAAGAGAGTGATTGGAGAAGGAAACAAAAAAAACAAAATAAAATTACGGGAATTTTCCGGGGAACTTTCCCAGGAATTTTAGCTTTTCCAGGAAACGCAAAGGGAAGGGCGTATATTCTTTCCAAAAAACATCCAATTGAAAAAATACCCACTGGTTCAATATTAGTAGCTGAAATGATAAAGCCGAGCATGATTTCGTATTTGACGAAAGCAGCTGGGATTATCACCGACCAGGGCGGGAGGACTTCACATGCTGCAATAATATCAAGAGAACAAAGAATTCCTTGTCTTTGTCGGCACAGGGAATGCTACCGTATTAATTCCGCACGGAAGCAATATTAAAATTATGGCTAAAAGAGGAAAGGGATTAGTAAAATTAGTTCACTAATTATAATAAATATAAATTAAGAAATTTTTAAAAAGTACCATGAACATCGCCAAAATCATTGATCAAACTTTTTTAAAAAAGGGGGCGAACGAAGAAGAAATAAAGAAGGTTTGTGAAGAAACGAAGAAATATGGTTTTCGGGGTCTTTGCGTTTATCCCGAACATACAAAATTGGCTAAGGAATTATTAAAAGAAACTGATATTAAAGTGACAACCCTAATTGATGAACCGACTGGGAGTTAGCCCTCACGAAAAAAGGGTAAAAATGGTTGAAAAGGCCAAAAAAGATGGCAGTGATGAGGTTGATGTGGTGATGAAAATCGACGATTTCAAAAATGGAAAATATGAAGAGGTTTTAGCCGACTTAAAAGAGATCTGCCAGATTTTACCGACCAAAGTGATTATCGGTTCGGGGTATTTAACTGACGAGGAAATAAAAAAGGCCTCGGAAATCGTCAAAGAAGCCGGTGCAATTTGCGTAAAAACCGCAACCGTAGAAGATCCTTTGGACCATTCAGAATTAGACGAAAAAGCCAAGCATGTCAGAATTATGAAAGAATCAGCGCCAGGAATTTTAGTTAAAGCAGCTGGCACGATTAGAACCCTATCTGATTTAAAAATAATGGTTGAGGCGGGAGCAGATATTATTGGAACAAGTTCAGGAGTAGAAATTATTAACGAAGCAAAGGGGGAAGAAACGACCGCGAACGAAGATTGGAGAAAAACTGAATAATTTTTATTTATGACGTACAAAACAGTTGTCGGATTAGAAATCCATATAGAGTTGAATACAAAGAGTAAGATGTTTTGTTCTTGCAAGAATGACCCCGACGAAAGACATCCTAATGTCAATGTTTGTCCTATCTGTATGGGGCATCCGGGAACTCTGCCGGTGATAAATGAAGAAGCGGTAAGAAAAGTTATAAAAACCGGCTTAGCTCTTAACTGTCAAATCCCGGAATATTCTAAATTTGACAGGAAGAATTATTTTTATCCCGATCTCCCAAAAGGGTATCAAATCAGTCAATATGATAAACCTTTATGCGTGAATGGCTATTTAAAATTGTCCGGAAGCGAACCTCGAACAATAAAGATAAGGAGAGTTCATTTGGAGGAAGATACAGGTAAATTGGTTCATCCGGAACTTTCCGATTACTCTTTGGTTGATTTTAACCGGGCAGGAATTCCCTTAATGGAATTGGTCACAGAGCCGGATATGCATTCGGCAAAAGAAGCGCGGGAATTCGCTCAAGACCTGCATTTAATTATGCATTATCTTAATGTTTCCGATGCTGATATGGAAAAAGGCGAGATGCGAGTAGAGGTGAATATTTCTCTCGGTAAAAAAGAAGGAGAATTGGGGACAAAAGTAGAGATTAAGAATTTAAATTCTTTCCGGGCAGTGGAACGGGGGATTGATTATGAAATCAAAAGACAAGCAGAATTATTAGAAAAAGGAGAAAAGATTATCCAGGAGACGCGTGGCTGGGACGACATTAAAGGAATAACGGTTAGTCAAAGAGAAAAAGAAGAAGCCCATGATTATCGTTATTTCCCCGAACCCGATTTACCGCCCCTTCATCATTCCAAAGAATTTATTGATGAAATTAAGTCAGAAATTCCTGAATTTCCACAACAGAGAAGAGAAAGATTCGCTAAAGAATATCAATTAGACGAAAAAAGCATTGAAACTCTCACTTATAATAAAGATTTAGGCGAGTGTTTTGAAAATTTAAAATCTTATTTTGATAAAATAGAACCAAAAGAAAAAAAATTAAATTTAATTAAATTATCTTCAGATCTTTTAATAAATACTAAAGCGAAAGATTATAACATTCCACCTGATAATTTTTTTCAACTTGTAACGATGGTTGCTGATGGAAGTATATCTAGCACGAGGGCAAAAATGATTTTACCGAATATAATTGATAAAAATCCTTTAGATGTAATTGAAGAAAAGGGAAAACAGATAAGCGACACTGGAGAATTAGAAAAAATAATAAAAGAAGTTATAAACAACAACCCAAAAGTTGTTGAAGATTATAAAAAAGGAAAAGAAAACGCTTTTCAATATTTAATCGGTCAAATAATGGCGAAAACTAAAGGAAAAGCCAGTCCGTCAATTGTTAATAGAATATTAAAAGAGGCCTTGACAAAAGTAAAATAAAGTAGTAAAATATAGTTATTAAGGAGGTGGTAAATGCCACAGACATGGATTTGCAGAAATAACGGGAAACTCTATGAGCTTCCTGAAGGCGACCCAGTTGCTCTTGAGAAAGTAATTGGGGAGGCACTCGAGTCTGCTAATAACCCGGTCAAGGATGAGAAAATGAGGGCTCTACTGAATGAGCCTGAGGGTCCTCAACAAGTTCGTCTTAATTGACGAACTAAAAGAGCGAGGGGGAGTATTTTTATACTCACTTGTCCCTCGCTCTGTTTAATTTCTTAGAAATTTTTTCACTAATTCTTCTGCTTCTTCTTTGTTTTTTATCCAGCGAATTCTTGCATCTTTCTTAAACCAAGTCATCTGACGCTTAGCGAAGTGTTCGTTTTCTTTCTGAATAAGATTAACCATTTCTTCATAACTTATTTTTTTTTGGAGATATAAGGCAATATACCTATATTCCAATCCGAATTCTTCTAATCTTTTCCAAGAAACTCCTAATTTGTAGAGTTTTTTTACTTCGGCAATCATTCCTTGCCTAAATCTTTTTAGAAGTCGTCTTTCTATCAATTTTTTAAGTTCTTTAAATGGTTTTTTAATTCCAATCATTAAAACAGGATAGGGAAGGGGATTTTTTTTCAAGGCCGGCACTGGCCTTTTTGTTTTAATTACAATTTCCAAAGCCCTAATTAATCTCCTTCGGTTATTTTTGTCAATTGTTTTTGCTCTTTCTGGGTCCAGTTTTTTTAATCTCTTAAAAAGCTTTTGCGTTTCTAATTGTTCGAGGTTCAACCTCAATCGCCAGTCAGGTTTAACTTCGGGAATAATTATTCCATCAATCACTGCCTGAATATAAAAACCCGTCCCGCCGCATAAAATCGGGACTTTTCCTTTTCTAAAAATCTTATTAATCGCTTTTAGGGCTAATTTTCGATATTGAGCAACTGTAAATCTTCTTTTTGGCGAAGCAACATCAATGCAATAATGGGGGATTCCTTTTCGTGAAAATATATTTCTTTTTTGCCTGCCCCGTACTAAAATTCGAAGAATTTTTAGTATCGGGGGTAATTTTGGTAGTTCCAATATCCATTCCTTTGTAAACTTGGCGGGAGTCAGCCGAAATTACTTCGCCAATGAACTTTTTAGCCAATTTTACCGCTAATTCTGATTTGCCAGAAGCCGTTGGCCCCAAAATAACAATTATTTTTTTACCCATGATGTTTAGTTAAATTCATTAGAATTTTTTCTCTTCGTTTTTTCTCTGGTAAAGGAATATTATTTTTCATTTTGAACGAGACTGTTCCCGGTCTCGGAGAGTATTTGGAAATATAAGCTATATTGAATTTAATTTCTTTGAATAGTTTCGCAGTATTTTCAAATTGTTTTTTTGTTTCGCCCGGAAATCCGACAATAACGTCAGTAGATAAATTAATATCAGGAATTTTCTTTCGGATTTTTTTAACCAAATCTTTGTACTCTTTAACTGTATATGGTCGGTTCATTTTCTTTAAAATTTCATCATTTCCTGATTGAACGGGTAAATTAAGGTATTTCCCGAATTTCTTGCATTCAGCCAGAGTATCAATTAATTCATCGGAGAAATTTTTAGGATGGGGAGACATTAAAAAAATTTTAAAATTACCAGGAATTTTATCAATCATTTTCAAGAGCTTGGCAAAATCAACTGAAGAATCAGTAGGGGATTGGTAATCATTAACGTTTTGGCCCAGAAGCCAAATTTGTTTGAATCCTTTTTTAGCTACATTTTTAACCTCTTTTAAAATGTCTTTATGATTACGGCAAACTAAATGACCCCGAGTGAAAGGAACAGCGCAATAAGAGCAAAAATTGTTGCAACCATTGGAAATAGGAACGAAAGCTACCAATTTGTCCTGGTATTTAGGCTGATATTTCAATAAATCTTTGAATTTCAAAATTTGGTCAAATCCTTTAGCAAGATTTGGTTTGTCTGCCTTTAAAATACAGCCGGTCAAAATAGTTTTGAGATTGGTCCGTCGGCTGGCGGATTTTTCTCGCATTTTTTTAAATTTCTGAATTAAACCGTAAACTCTATCTACCGCCGATTGCCTTACCGAACACATATTAACCACGATTAAATCAGCCTCATTTTCTTTTGGAGCTGGTTGATAGCCAGTGCTTTCCAAAACTGAAGCAATCCGTTCACTATCCGCTTCGTTCATTTGGCATCCATAAGTAATAATATGATATTTCATAAAAGTTATTTTACAATAAAAAAACGGCCATTTCAAGGTCGTTTTTCTTTAAATTTTAGCCCGAATCATTTACTAATATTTCGGAAGGAGGTTCTGTTGAATTTCTCGGAGAGGGGCCAATTCTGGCAGAAGAGATTTTAAAGGAGAGTTTGATTCAGGTTTTATTTCCTGAACAGTCTCTTTGCAAGCTCCTTTATAATCTATCTCTACGCGGGCCAATCCGGCGAAACAGGAATTTGAATAAGTTTTGCCATTTTTACCACAAACCGGATCCCATAAAGCAATGCAAACGCCAGACATTTCTTTAGCTTTTCTAAATGCGGTTCCGCACTCATTCCTATAAAACTTCCACTCTTCGCACTCCGAACCATCAGGGAAAATACAGATGCCGTATTGGCCACCATCAGAGTTAGTTCTTATTTCCAATTGATAACCTAATTTTTTACAATATACTGAAGCAGGATTTGCCATTCCTGTTGTTGTTTCTCCTTTTTCTATTATATTAGTTTTTCCTTCCTCCAGTTTTTCTTTCAATTCAATTCTGATTGGCGTCGCCGGAGATTCTTTTATCCTCGTTTTTAAATTTTCCATAATTTCCAGTTGCTTTTCTTTTTCGCCAGAAACTTTCCCAACGTATTCTTTGAATTTCTCCTGCGCTTCGGGAGTTATCTTCTCCAAATTTTCCTGTAATCTTTCCAGAACCTTTTCTTGAACCTTCTGAATTGCCTCTTTTGCTTCTTCTGGTACTTTTTCTTCCAAATTCTTAAGAAATTCTAAGTTTTTGAATTCTTTAAAATCACTTCCTTTTTGCGCTTCTAAAATTTCATCTAATTTTTCAGTAATTTTTTCTTTCCGGTCCTCGAGTTTTAACATTACCTCTTGGAATTTTTCCAAATGCTCTTCTCTTACTTCTTTTATTTTTTCAAGGACTTCTTCGGGTACCTGAGTTTCTAATTTTTGCAGAAGTTTTTGATGCAGAGTTTGCTGGTCAATAAATTTATCCAAGAATTTATCAACTTGAGGATTTTCTTCCGCTTTTTCTTTTATTTTTTCAGCCTGGTTTTTGATTTTTTCAATCTCTCGCTGATAATTTTCAGTTGCTTTTTTAATAATTTCAGGGTTGTCAGTTTTTTCAGCTATTTTCTTCACCTCCATTAATTTTTCATTAGCAAATTTTAATCTTAATTCAGCTTTCTTCACCGTATTAAAAGTGAAAGTTGATTGAATTGTTCTGGACCAATTTTTTAAAAAATAAAATGGGCTATCTGGTAAAAGTTTAGGCTCTGAAACTTCAAGGTCTTGGGGTTGAATATCTTCATCAAGATTGACTGCTTCGGTTATTTCAGCCGTAGTCTCTTCATTAGTTACTTCGGCCGGTGTATTTTCTTCCTGAGCAAGGGCAATAAACCCTATCACAAATACTAAGACAAAACTTAAAAGAAAAAATTTAAGATTGTTCATATTTTTAATTATTATTTTCGATTGTTATTTTTAAATTTGACCTTTCTTTAGTGTATTTCTTCTCTTTTTTCTTTCAAATAGTATCTCCACTGCTCTAAAAATTCAACAAAGATCTGAAAAGGCATATCAATCATGGAATTGAAGAAAACAACAATAATATTGAATTTAGCGAATTCTGATGACAACCATTTTCCTACTCTGATGAATGGCAGGGAAAAAGAATCTAAGAAAAAGGTAAAAAAGTTTCCTTTATCGGTTTCTACCTGGAGTTCCTTTGCTCTTTCTCTGATTTTCACTCCAGCGAAAGAAATTAAAGAGATAAAAATTAAAAATATGATTTTTGATAAAATTCCAAAACCTAATTTAGGCAGCGCCCACCAGATTAATCCGAAAGAAATGGTAAAAGTGATAAGATAAACAAGGAAAATTAGAGATTTAAGAATTAAGCCTCTTTTGAAAGCTGGTTTTATAAGATAAACCTCTTTTCTTTTTTGGTCTTGGACAATTTTCATCACTTCCAGAATCACTTTTTGAAGGTTTTCTCTTCTTGGGGGACGAATAGTCAAGACCAAAAGAAACATTAAAAAAGGAGGAATCAAGATATTTAATCCCAAGGTGGATAAATTAAATTCGTTAGTAAGATATTTATCAAAAGGAACCTCGATAGCTAAGGCCAGGAGCATTTTAGTGGCAAAAATGGATAAGGTCGCGAAAATTGCAGCTCTTCTCAACCTTGATTTCAATTGTTTAAGCCTTTTTTGATAAGCATCTTTAATCAAATTTTCAAGGATTTCCGGGTCTTGGATTTTTTCTTGAATTTTTGAGGGATCCTGAGAAAGGATATCGCCCAAAATCAAATAGGAAGTATCATATTGTTCGCAGACCCGGTAAAATTTTTCAGCCAGAGGATGCTTTAAATCTTTTTCGATATTTCCCCAGATTGAATAGATATTTTTGGTGGTTTCTTCAAGCGTTGATAGCGGAAGATTTTGCCACTGAGGATTGACGCCTCTTTAAAAGATTATAGCTTATAATTGGCGGATCTAATTTAAAAAGGGCTTTTAGAGACGGCGATATAAATTTGGGTATTTTTTTCATCCTCCGGGAGACCCTCCCTTACTTCAATTCTCTGAGACATTAATTCCGTCATATATTCCATTTGGGCATTTTCTCTTTGACGAGGGTCCAGCGTTTCTTCAACTTCGCAGGCAGCAATTCCTAAAAGCCAATCCTGAAGCTGAGCTCTTTGTTTCTCTTTCGGCGGATGAGGGGCATTTTCAATAATAAAAATATATTTATCAAGCACTTTTTTAATTTCCTCGATTTTCGTTTCTTCAATTCTGTCGTTGGGAAAATGACCGCCTCGGATAAGCTCTAAAACCAAATGACCGGCGACATCTTCGCCGTTTTTGTTCAAGATTAGCCGCCTCTTTAAATGCCTTTCGATTGCTGTTTTTCTTAATAAATGCTCTTCTCGCCAATCGATAACCCCTCTGACTTTTTCGTAAAAAGCAGCCACTTTTGAAGCTACTTCATCAACGTGAAGGGTTGGAATTCCTTCCCTTGATTGCAGTTGGGAGTACCAAGTCTGGTAACGCTGGATTAATTTTTGAGTTGCTTGAGAAATCATTTTTTGTTCGGCTATCTCCATTTTAACCCTTTTTAAGAAATTATTCAATTTGACCGGACCAAGGTCCTTGCTCTTAGAGCGAACCCTGACTGACCCCGCCTTTATTTCTTTGTCGCCGATAACTAAAAGATAGGGGATTTTCCGGATTTCGCCATCTCTGATTTTCTTTGAAATAGTTTCATTTTCGTCTTTAAGCGTCGTCCTCAAACCTTCTTTTCGCAACATTTCGTCTACTTTTTTGGCGTATTTCCCATGTTTTAAGCTGATCGGTATTGTCCAAATTTGTTCCGGCGCCAGCCAGAGAGGTAAATTTCCAGAATAATGCTCCAATAAGACGCCGATGAATCTTTCCATTGACCCCAAAAGCGCTCGGTGGATCATATAAGGTCGTTGTTTCTGGCCTTTTTTATTGATATAAGTCATTTCAAATCTTTCCGGTAGATTGAAATCAAATTGAATTGTTGTGCATTGCCATTCTCGTCCCAAAGAATCTTTTATTTTAATGTCAATTTTCGGTCCATAAAATACCCCTCCTCCCGTATCAACTTTATATTTTAATTTAAGTTTTCCGAGAACATATTTTAAGGTATTGGTGGATTTTTGCCAGTCGTTTAGGGTTCCGGCATATTTTTCCGGCCTGGTTGAAAGATAAATGACATAATCTTTGAACCCAAAAGTTTTCAATATTTTAAGGCCGTATTTTACAAGTTTGGTTATTTCCTGGGATATTTGGCTTGGTTCGCAGATAACGTGAGCATCGTCTTGGGTAAATCCTCGGACCCTGGTTAAGCCGTGCAAAACTCCCGATCTTTCGTAGCGATAAACGGTTCCCAATTCGGCAAAGTAGATGGGTAAATTTTTATAACTTCTAATTTTTGAATTGTAAATTTTTACGTGAAAAGGGCAATTCATCGGCTTGAGCATATATTCTTCTTCATCGATTTTAATGGGAGAATACATATTTTCTCTATAGAAATTCCAGTGCCCCGATTTTTTCCATAAATTCAAATTTCCAATGTGGGGAGTGGTTAGCCATTGATATCCTTGAGATGACAATTCCTTGTACAAATATTCTTCAATAGCCCTTCTCAGAATGGTGCCTTTGGGCAGCCAGAGGGGCAGACCGGCACCCACCTCCTCATCAAACATAAATAATTCCAGTTTCTGCCCTAAAATTCTATGGTCTCTTTTTTCGGCCTCAGCCTCTTTTTGCAGATAGTCATCTAACTCCTTTTTTGTTTTAAAAGCTATTCCGTAAATTCTGGTAAGCATTTTGTTTTTTTCATCGCCTAGCCAATAAGCGCCGGCAATCCTTGTTAATTTAAAAGAGTCGGGAGTTATTTCTTTGGTTGATTTAATATGTGGGCCCGGCGCACAAATCAACAAATTCCCCACTTTCGTAAATTGTAATATTCTTTCCTGATAATTTTTCAATTAATTCTAATTTGTAGGGTTGGTTTTTAAATATTTTTTCTGCCTCAGCTTTAGAAACTATTTTTTTCTCGAATTTAAGGTCTTTTTTAATCAATTCTTTCATTTTTTTCTCTATTTTTGGCAAATCACCGGGAGTTAACGGCTTTGGTAAATCAAAATCGTAATAAAATCCATTTTCAATCGCCGGCCCAATACCAAACTTAGCTCCGGGGAAAAGTTCTTGAACCGAAGCTGCCAAAATATGAGCCAAGGAGTGACGAATAGTTTCAATCTTGAGCATATGGTTTCCCAAAATTATTTTTCAAAAAATTTTCAACCCTAGATTTTATTTCTGGATTTTCCCAGAAATATTCATGTTCTTTAGAATGAAAACATTCAGAGATCTTTAGCCTGATTAATTTGAATAAAATAACTAGCTTTAAAACGCCAATTACCCAAACAAACGATAATTTTTTGATATTGCCGTTAGCCAGGGCATCCTCTCCCGTTGTTATCAAGATGAAGAATATTTTCCGAGCTTATTTTTTTCCAAAAAAATGGGGTACCTGCCAGAATGCAGTAAACTTGTTTTTCCCCTTCAATCTTTTGCATCACCTTGTTCAAGAACGCGCCGCCCAAAGAATAACCGATTAAGATGATTTTAATATTTTTAAAATTATTCGTAATCTCTTCAATTAAATCCGCCATTTTTTTTGATTCGGAAGAAAAGGAAAATAGAGTTTCTTTTGCGCTTTTCATTTTTCCTAAAATTCCAGTTTTTGCTCTTGGATAATTAGACAGAACTATTTTATACTGCCAGGATTTTAAGGTTTTTTGAACCCCTTCCAATAAACTTTTAGCGTAAGTTTCACCTTCTGAAGAGATATCTCCCCAGCCGCCAGGGGTGAAAAAAATTAAAATATCACTTTTTAAATTCTGAATTTTTTCAATTAACAACTTAGAATCATTTTCCATAATTGGATGTTTCAATTTTCTTGGTTGAGAATTTCTTCGATTACTTCGCAGACCACCTTAGGCGAACCATTTCGGCTATCCACTCGGCCGGAAATTAAAACTACTTTTCCTTCTTGGAATGCGGTGGGATTCCGGCTGATGATTGAAGGAAAGGCGACTACCTCAATTCTAGCAGTTAAATCCTCTAAATTCAAAAAGAGCATGGGCGAGCCATTTTTCGTAATGATTTTTTTTATCGAAGCGATAACCCCGCCGATTTTGACTATTTTCCCGACAGTCCCTTTTTCAATTTTGATAAGAGGAAGTGCTCTTTTTTCCAGAATTTTTTTGTATTCTTCAAGGGGATGGCTGGAGACATAGAGTCCTAAAAGTTCTTTTTCCCAGGTTAATTTTTCTTGCTTGGAAGCTGGCTGAACGGTAGAGAGAACGAGAGATTTTTCACCGGACAAAAAGGATTTACCAAAAAGATTTTTTTGCTGAGATAAAGTATTTCGTTGGAGTTCTCGAGAGTGTTCAAGGAGCATTTCCGAATTCGTAAAAAGTTGATTTCTTTCTCCCAAATTATCGAAAGCCCCGGCTTTAATTAAACTTTCCAGAGATTTTTTATTCAGGATTTTAGAATCAATTCGGGAAATAAAATCAAAGATTGAGGTAAAGTGGCCCGAAAACCTTCTTTCATTGCAAATTACCTCGACTATATTATAACCGACATTTTTAATTGCCAATAACCCAAATCGAATAATGTTTTTCCCGACAGTGGTGAAATTTTCGTCACTTTCGTTAATATCTGGCGGCAGAACGGTAATTACCATTTTTTTACACTCATCTATTAAAAAAGCAATTTTTTCGATATCACCCTGGTCGGAAGTCAACAAAGCCGCCATGAATTCGGTTGGGTAGTGAGCTTTCAAATAGGCGGTTTGATAAGCGATAGTGGCATAGGAAGCGCTGTGGGAACGGTTAAATCCGTAGCTGGCAAAAGGCAATATCCAGTTCCAGATTTTAAAGGCTATTTTATCCTCGATACTATTTTTAACCATCCCTTTAATTATTTTTTCCTTTTGTTCAAGTAAAAGGCCTCTAATTTTTTTGCCAACCGCTTTTCTCAAGACATCAGCCTCGGAGAGGCTAAAGCCGGCTAATTGCTGAGAAATCTGCATCAACTGTTCCTGATAAATTAGAATTCCACAAGTCGTTTCTAAAATTGGCTTGAGCTTCGGGTGCAAATATTCAACTTCCTCTTTTTTGTGCTTGCGGGCAATATAGCTTGGAATTAATTCCATGGGACCGGGTCGGAAAAGCGCGATCATGGCGATAATATCCTCAAATTCCGTTGGTTTCAGTTCCACCAGATATCTTGTCATTCCTTGCCCTTCCAATTGAAAAACGCCAGCTGTCTTCCCTTCCTGCAAGAGTTTGTAGGTTTTTTTATCGTCCAAGGGAAGATTTTCAATATCGATTTCCAGATTATAATTTTTTTTGATGAGTTTAAGGGTATTTTCAATAATGGTTAAATTTTTTAATCCCAAAAAGTCCATTTTTAAAATCCCCAGGTCTTCAATTGAATGCATTTCGTATTGAGTGACAATGTTTTTATCGTCCTGAGTGGGGTGTTGCAAGGGAACAATGTTTTCTAAGGGCGTTTTTGAAATCACCACTCCGCAGGCATGAGTTGAAGCATGACGGGCGACCCCTTCCAATTTTCTGGCAAAATCAATTAATTTTTTAGACTGAACGTCTTGGGTATAAATTTGGCGAAATTCAGAAACCTTAGCCAAAGTTTCGTCTAAGGTGAGGCCAAAGGGAATCATTTTAGCGATTTGGTCGCAATAAGAATAGGTGTAGCTCAGGGCCCTGCCGACATCCCGGATAACCGCTCTCGCCGCCATAGTTCCGAAGGTGATAATTTGAGCGACCTTGTCTCTGCCATATTTTTTAGCGACATATTCAATTACTTCATCCCGTCTGGCATCGGCGAAATCAAGGTCAATATCCGGCGGCGATATTCTATCGGTCGTCAAAAATCGCTCAAATAAAAGATTATATTTTAAAGGGTCAACATCGGTAATCCTTAGTAAATACGAAACCAGAGAGCCCGGGGCTGATCCTCGTCCCGGACCGACGACAATACTATGTTCTTTTGCCCAATTGACAAAATCCTGAACAATCAAGAAATAAGGGGCAAACCCGGTTTTTTTGATAACGGTTAATTCATATTCTAATCTGTCAACGAGTTCTTTGGTCGCATCAAGTCCTCTTTTTTTGATTCCCTGATAAGACAATTCTTTTAAATAGTCGTCAGGATTTTTATTTTCCGGCGTTTCAAAATAAGGAAGCTTGGTTTCTCCCAATTTGAATTGGAAATTGCAATTCCCCGCAATTTTTTGAGTATTTTCAAGGGCTTCCGGAACATCGCTGAAGAATTTTTCCATCTCTTCCGGACTTTTCATTGAAAAATCATCTTGCTTCATAGTTATTCTTTCGGGGTCGTTGGGGTCAGCGCCGGTATTGATCAGCATTAAAATATCCTGGGCTTCGGCATCCTCAGGTTTTAAATAGTGCGAATCGCAGGTAGCCACCAGAGGAATGCCGGTTTTTTTTGAAATAGAAATCAGGGCTTCGTTAACCTTCTTTTGCTCTGGAATTTTGGGATGGTGTTGGATTTCCAAATAGAAATTGCCCTTGCCAAAAATATCCTGATATTTCAGGGAGAGGTCTTTGGCCTCCTCGATTTTATTTGCCAAAATTAGTCTTGGAATTTTCCCCTGCAAACAAGCAGAGAGAGCGATTAAACCTGAACTGTGGTTTTTTAATAATTCTTCATCAATTCTTGGCTTGTAATAAAAACCCTCAAGATGGGCTTTGGTTATCAGTTTGACCAAGTTTTTATAACCTTCTTCATTTTTAACCAGTAAAACCAAATGATATCTTTTGTCATCAATATTCGGTCTTTCATCCGTCATTTTTTCCAAAGCCATATACATCTCGCAACCGATGATCGGTTTTATTCCCCGCTCAGTCGCCTTTTTGTAAAATTCAACCGCGCTATATAAAACTCCATGGTCGGTTATAGCCACCGAATCCATTCCCAACTTTTTAACATAATCTAAAATTTCGTCAATTTTGGGAAGGCCGTCAAGTAAAGAATAGTGCGAATGTAACGTGTAAATGAGTAAATTTCATAAACCCAAATTAAAATGCCTTAGCTAAAGGATTATACCATTGTACAAAATTTTTTGGTGAAAAGAAAGACCAAGTGTATAATTAATTGAAATGGCTAATTTAAGAGAGGAAAAAAAATTATGGAAAAAGGGTTTTAAAAGAGTGGCTTGTCTAGACGAAGCGGGCCGCGGTCCTTTAGCCGGGCCAGTAGTCGCCGCCGCCGTGTTTATACTTAAGACTAAATACCAGATAAAAGATATAAAGCCGAAGGATTCAAAGAAACTATCACCAAAAAAACGAGAAGAATTTTATCAGGTTTTTACCCGGAATCCGAATATAGAATGGGGGATAGGCAGAGTTTCAGAGAAAATGATTGACCGGATAAATATTAAAAATGCTGCCGAATTGGCGATGGAAAAAGCCCTAGAAAAATTGAAAGTCAGGCCGGACTTTTTAATAATTGACGGCAATCACTTAAACTCTAAAAAGTTAAAAACTAAAAACTATAAACTGATAGTCAAGGCTGATGAGAAAGTTTTTTCCTGTGCGATAGCCAGTATTATTGCCAAAGTGACCAGGGATAGAATAATGATGAGGTATCATAAAAAATATCCTCGATATGGGTTTGACAAACACAAAGGCTATCCGACAAAATACCATCTCAAAATGCTAAAAAAATACGGTCCTTGTAAAATTCATCGAAAAAGCTTTGGACCAGTAAAGGCTTGCCAAAAGAAATAATTTCTGCTAATATAAATTTTAGTTTTAATTTTTCATTATGACCGCTCCGAAACAAAGACATACAAAATCAAGAAGAAATAAAAGAAGGGCAAATATTTTTGTTAAAGCCCCGACTTTGACTTTGTGTCCGAAATGCGCTAAAAAAACTTTGCCCCACACTATTTGTTGGAACTGCGGCTATTATAAGGGAGAAGAAGTAATTGATGTTTTGAAAAAATTAACTAAAAAAGAAAAGAAGAAAAGGGAGAAAGAAATGAAAACCACAGAAAAAGAAGAACAAAAAGAAGGAAAGGCGAAACCCTTAACGTTTGAAGAATTATCTAAGAAGTGATTTAAATATGGCTTCGCGACACTTATCACGCTCAATAGTCATGCAATCCCTTTATGAGTGGGATTTTTATGGGAAGCAGGCCGAAACGCTGGATAAAATTGTTGAGAGAAACATTAAAGAATTCGGGCCCGGCCTTGAAGAAACCGATTTCATCTGGCAATTGATTAACGGAGTGACCGAGAAATTATCTCAAATTGATAAAATTATTGAAAAAGCCGCTCCCGAGTGGCCGATTGAGCAAATTACCATTGTTGACCGGAACGTGCTCAGAATCGGTCTATATGAGTTATTATATGGGAACAAAGAAGAAGTGCCGCCCAAAGTCGCCATCAACGAAGCAATTGAATTGGCCAAAACCTTTGGCGGCGAATCATCAGGGAAATTTATCAACGGTGTTCTGGGGACAATATTTAAAGAAATTGAACGGAGCAAAATTGAGCTAAGGAATAATTATAATAGAAATTGATAATATCGATGAAAGATTTTTCACCATTAGAAAAAAAATTAAATCTTAAATTTAAGAAAAAAGAGTTATTAGTTCAGGCCTTTTGCCACCGCTCTTATTTAAACGAAAATCCTGATTTTTATTTAGACCAGAATGAAAGATTGGAATTTTTAGGAGACGCGGTCTTGGAGTTAGTGGTCACAGAATACCTCTATCAAAATTACAAAAATCCCGAAGGAGAACTTACCAGCTGGCGGGCCTCCCTGGTTAATGCTGATATGTTATCAAGAGTCGCTAAAAATCTTGATTTTAACGATTCCTTATTATTATCGCAGGGAGAAACAAAAGATGTCGGCAAGGCCAGGAAATATATTCTAGCCAATACTTTTGAGGCCCTGATTGGAGCGATTTATCTTGACAGGGGATATAAGGCCTGCCGGGAATTTCTTGAAAAATATTTGATAACTGAATTGCCTAATATTCTCAAAAATGGTCTTTTCAAAGATTCCAAATCCAGTTTCCAGGAAGAAGCCCAAGAAAGGACAGGGGCTACCCCGGTTTATAAAGTGTTGGAAGACTGGGGGCCTGACCATGCAAAAAATTTTATTATCGGTGTTTTTCTTGGTGAAGAATTGATTGCCAAAGGAGAAGGTTCTTCCAAGCAGGAGGCCGAGGTCGAGGCGGCTAAAAATGCTTTAGCAATTAAGAATTGGTAATATGCTAGTTATCAGAACCTTGCCTTCGGCAAGAACCTTGTTACTCGCTTAAAATATATGCTCGTAATTCGTTTATTTCGTACAGGTAAAAAAAATCAACCGTTCTTCAAGATTGTGGTTACTGACAAGAGGAAACCTCCTCGCGGTGGTCGTTTTGTTGAGGAAGTCGGTTTTTATAATCCATTAAAAAAGGAAAAGGCTCTTAAGGCCGAAAGAATTAAATATTGGATTTCAGTTGGAGCCAAACCCTCTCCGACAATTTTTAATTTATTGGTTTCAGAGAAAATTGTTGAAGGAAAAAAATTCCGGTACAGAAGAAAGCAAAGAAGAAAAAAGGAGAGCCAGCCGTTGAAGAGAAAAAAACAGAGGCGCCAACAGAGGAAAAACCAAAAGAAGCGGCCGCAGCCGCTGCTCCTGCTTCAACGAAGGAGGAAGCCCCAGCGAAAGAAGAAGTTCCAGTGAAGGAAGACGTGCTCTCCGACTTGTCCGCCGAAGACAAGGGGGCGAAGGTGGAAGCATTGGCGAAGGAGGGAAAACCAGTAGAAGAGAAACCGATAGAGAAAAAGCCAATCGAAGAAAAACCCAAAGAAAAAAAGAAAGTAGAAGAAAAACCAACTGAAACGCCAGCAGAAAAGCCAGTTATTGAAGAGAAAAAAGAAGAGTCCAAGTCGGAAGAAGTGAAATGATTTAGGAAAATAACCTTTATAAAACCGCATTCCAGAAAGGTGCGGTTTTTCGGTTGGTGGCTTGCCAGATAGTAGAAATTTGATAAGGTTTTTCTAAGGGAAAACCTATTATTGTGGAGCAAATCAAATTTTCACTACCTGGCTTGACAAACTCTGTAGATATGCTATACTGATAGTATTAGAGGAGAGAGCAATTTTTAATAATATGACGCCATCCCGTCTCTCTCTTCAGAGAGGCGGGATTGGTTTAAAGAGAAAGAACTTTGAAAAATACTTTCACCTTCTCTTGAGCCAGAGAGTGCTATCGCTTAAGAGGAGGTGAAGATGGTTTGTGAGACAACAACTTTCGGCTTAAAAGCTGAAGGTTGGATAATCGAGTTGCTAGTAGCGGAAGGCTACCGGGTAATCCGAGCTACTGAAGAGGACGACAAAATCCACAAGGTAGATTTCTGGGTTGTCTGGAGAAAAAATCGTTGGCTTGCTATCCAGTTTTCCATCAACCGTGATGAAATGCTGAATGGAAAAGGACTTGATGCTCTCAGAAGAGGCATCTGTCCTTCCTGGCTCGATGGTCAGGAATTGGAGAAAGCAACTAATGGTCATCCTGAGCTCCGACCGTGCTTGGTAGCACAATTTCGGGGACAGGCTGAAGCCATCGTCGCTGCTCATCCCGAACTTGTAGTTCGGAGACCAGTGGTGACGGCGCTCTACAATTCGATTATTGGCGGCACAAAAGTGCTGGCCGGGGTTCGGTGAGCAGCCTAGCAACAGAATCTGTTTTTAACAGAAGCTCACAATTTCCTCGAGTTTAGAGTTGTTAGTCCCTGCACCAGAACAAAGCACGGTACAGGGCAAGGCTACTGTGAATTGAAGGAAGTTAAAAACAGTTCTTTTCACACTTCAATAAATTCAGTGCAAGAAAATCTTCATAGCGGCGAAGTGGTTACAATGAAAATATATTTTATATATAGATTAGACGAATTAGTGTTAATCAAATAGATTGTAGCCAGCTCGCCGCTATGGAGAATCCTCGTAAGGGGTTAAAAGTTCTTCCGGAATGCGGTGTAATCCTCCGCTACTTCGGGAGAGAGTAGCATGGGGGCAATATCTCCCAGGTAGTCCATAAGAACGATTCGACATTTCCGTCGGATTAATCCTGACTGGCTGAAATGCTAGCAGGCTGGATAGGAGGAAAAATGAAAATTCTGGAGGCACTAAGAAATGGGGAGGAGGGGGCTGTTCTTGTAGATGAGAACAGCGGAATAGTCCGTTTATGGACTCTCACAGAACCTTTTTGTGATGTAAGGACTATGCGAGCTCTTAAGAGATTCTTTCCGTATACTGAGTCTAAGGGGGAATTTCTTCGACTAGCGGGAGTCCGTTCCGTACAGGAAGCGAATGCCGCTATTGCCGACGCAAAGACTTCGTCTTTTTCGCCAGCAGTACAGCATCTTTTCCGGTACGATGTGCCGGAAAGTCTGGCGACCCTGAAGCATATTAGTTAGGGTTGCGAAAGGGTTGGTACTTTTTTACTCCAACCCTCCCTTTCAGAGATTATCAATTTTGTGGTAGTTTCTGAAAGAGATCGAGGTCAGAAGCGTTCTCGCGAAGTGAGATAACTCTCTCTCCTTCGTTCTTCTTACAAGAAGAGCGATCTACTTTGCGGGAACACTTCTGGCCTTGACACATTTTTAAAAAAGAATAAAATATTAAATAGTAGCTATAATTCAGGCTTGCCCCGTTAAAGAATGGCTTTGCCAATTTAACGGAGTAAACAGATTCTCCTGAAAGAAAGAGAGTCAGGTAGGCTGAAAGGTCGGGCTACTGAATAGAAGAAAATTAACAGATTAAATTACTTAATCACAGTAAGAATATGGCAAAAGAAACTGCTGATAAGGAATTCCTTGAGTTTATTGTCAAATCTTTGGTTGACAATCCTGATGAGGTAAAAGTCGACCGCAAGGTTGACGAAATGGGAGTTTTACTTTCTTTGAAAGTAAATCCCGAGGACATGGGTGTAATTATTGGTCGAGAAGGAGCTACTGCGAGATCAATAAGATCTTTGGTCCGAATTGTCGGTCTAAAGAATCACGCCAGAGTCAACCTCAAGATTGAAGAACCAGAAGGTGGTAGAACCACACCTACTCGAGGAAGGAGAGCCCCAGGCGCTGCTGAAGGTGAAGTCAGCGAAGGGCTCGAAGGATTAAAGCTGTAAGTCCGAATTCCATAGGATTTTACAGAAATCAGAAAACCGTGCTATCATAATTGATAGCGCGGTTTTCGTTTTCAATCTATGTTAAAATTTGATATCATTACAATTTTCCCGGAGATTTTTAATTCTTATTTAAAAGAATCTTTTATAAAAAAAGCCCAAGAAAAGGGCAAAATTAAGATTAATATCCATGATTTAAGAAAATATACTCGAGACCGCCACAAAACCGTTGATGACCGGCCTTATGGCGGGGGATTGGGAATGGTGCTGAAAATTGAACCCATTTACAAAGCAGTCTCTGTTTTGGAAAAGCACAAAGCGAAAAGCGCCAAGCGAAAAATTATTTTATTTACGCCGAGAGGGAAAAAATTTAATCAGAAGATGGCTTTTCAGCTCTCCAAATTAAACAGAATAATAATGATCTGCGGTCGTTATGAAGGGGTAGACGAAAGAGTGGCAAAACACATTGCCGACCTTGAATTATCAATCGGCGACTATGATTTAATGGGCGGGGAGTTGCCGGCCATGGTGGTTATCGAGACAATTTCAAGATTGATTCCCGGCGTTTTGGGAAAGCCGGAATTGTTAAAAGAAAGAATAACAAAAGAAAAAGAATTTATTGAGTATCCTCAATATACCAGGCCGGAAATTTTTGAACCTGAGTAGGGAAGGAATAAAATGGCGGGCGCCCAAAGTTCTAATCTCCGGCCATCACAAGAAAATTGAGAAGTGGAGAGGAAAATACGGCAAGCATATTGGCAAATAGGATAAATTCTGCTATAATTACTACCGTCCCAATGTGCTATCACGTGGGTAGGTGGCGGAGCGGTCAATCGCAACAGTCTGTAAAACTGTCGTCCTCTGGACTTCGGGGGTTCGAATCCCTCCCTACCCATCAGCGGTCGCCTTCGGCGACCTAAATTTAAAATTAAAAATTCAAAATTTATGGCTTGGAAAGATGCCTTAAAAGAAAGACAAAATATAGTATTAGCCACAAGCTCAAAAGATGGCAATCCCCGAGCGATTATAGTTGTTTCACTTGGCTTTATCGATGATAGATTGCTGATAAGCGCTTGTTTAATGAAAAAAACGTTAGAAAATATCGAGGAAAACAATAAAGTCTCAACTGTCGCTTTTAAAGATAATGAGTATTATCGAGTAGATGGCATAGCAACAATTTATTCTGAGGGGAAATATTTGGATATTGCGATTGAAAAGAGTAATCCACCGTTACCAAAAGCAGCGATACTCATCGATATTAAAGAAATCTTTGATTTAAATAAAGGAGAGAAAATTATTTTAAAATGATTGCTAAAGAACGATTAGAAAGGTTGTATAATAAAGGTCTTTCAATGATGGAGATAGCTAAGGAAGTAGGGTCTTCTCCGTCCGGAGTGAAGTATTGGATGGATAAATACAATATTCCTAGGAGAACAAGAAGTGAAGCTACATACGTAAAGCGGAATCCAAGTGGCGACCCATTTAAAATTAAGAAAAATCTTGCTAAAAATGAAATTCTATTAAGAGGATTAGGATTGGGATTATATTGGGGAGAAGGAGACAAAAGCGGTAGTAATACACAGGTTCGAATAAGTAATACCGACCCTCACATTCTTAAGAAATTTAAAGAATTTTTAATCAAAATATGTGGTGTAAGAGAAGAAAAATTCAAATACTCTCTAGTGATGTTTAATGATAGTAATAAAATAGAAGCCATAAAATTTTGGGGAAATCATCTTGGGATTGAAAGAAATCAACTTGGAAAAATAAGTACTATACCTCCACAGGGAAAGGGAACATATAAAAAGAAAAATCAATTTGGGGTACTTACTGTTACTGCGATTAATAAAAAACTAAAAGAAAAGATTTTAGAAGAACTTAAGCAAATTTAAGCCTCCTCAATTTATTACGCCGGAGTAGTTCAGTGGTAGAACGCTTTCTTGGTAAGAAAGAGGCCGTGGGTTCAATTCCCACCTTCGGCTCATGGCAACAAAAAAACCATTTATTAAACTTCAGTGTTCCGAGTGCAAAAGGATAAATTACTATACTCACAAATCAAAAAAAATGGCTGAGAAGAAGTTAGAATTGAAAAAATTCTGCAAGTGGTGCAGAAAGCATACGGTACACAAAGAAGGGAAAAAATAATAATCTGGGGGGCGTGGTGAAATGGTTATCATGAGAATCTCCAAAATTCTTGTTCCAGGTTCGAATCCTGGCGCCCCTGCTTATGAAAATAAAATTTAATCGAAAAACTATTTTAATAATTATTGCCGTTGCTTTAATTGGTTTTTTGGTTTGGCAAGGTTTTTTCAAAAAAGAAAAACCTAAGTTTTCTTTATTTGAGGTAACTCGGGGCAATATTTCTCAGGAAGTTTCAGAAACAGGAACGGTCAAGGTGGGGGAGGAAATAAATCTTGGTTTCAAGAACGCCGGCAGGCTCGAAAGAATTTATGTTGAAGTGGGGGACGAGGTTGGGCCCTGGCAGACTTTAGCTAAGATTGAAACAACTCAACTCCACATCCAACTTCAGGAAGCCGAAGCCGCTTTATCAATCGCCCAGGCAAAATTAGATAAATTATTAGCCGGTTCAAGCGTTGAAGAAATCCAACTATCAGAAACCGTTCTGGCTAATGCTTATCAAGATGCCATAAATTATCTTGACAATGCAAATCTTAAAGCCCAGGATGCTTTTTTAGCCATAAGCACAATTCAAAGAACTTACTTTACAGGAAATGACCAAGAGGGTTTGAACGTCAGAGAAAACAAAGCGAGAATAAATGAAGCCAAAAATGAGATAGAATCTTTTGCCGAGGAAATTCAAAGTAGCCCCACCAATGAAAAAATTGACCAAGGCCTTTCAGCGACAGAAGATAATTTAAAAACCATAATCGACTGCTTGATAACTATTCGAGATATTATTAACGGCAATCCCATCTATCGCGATACCGTTTCCTCAACTGACAAAACTTCTTTAGACACGCAAATTTCTAATATCAATACGGCTAAATCTAATCTTGTTTCAGCCGAAGGAGCGGTCAAAGAAGCTAAAGATGAATTGTCTATTGAAAAAGCGCCTCCTCGTCAAGAAGACGTAAATTTATACCAGGCTCAAGTTAGCCAAGCGGAAGCCGAAGCCAATCTTTTAAAAGAGCAGATTTCAGATTCCACTTTAAAAAGTCCGCTAGCTGGAACAATTACGAAAGTAGATAAGAGAATCGGTGAAACTATCCAGCCGGCCTTAGTTGATACCGTAATTTCTCTTCTTCCTGTTAACCCTTTCCAAATTAAAGTAGATATCTATGAGGAAGATATTGTTAAAGTCAAGGTCGGCGATTCCGTGGAGATAAAGCTTACCGCTTTTTCAAAGCAGATATTTTCCGGTAAAGTAATTTCGATAGACCCTGTCGAAAAGCTGATTGAGGGCATCGTTTATTACGAAGTGCAGATTGATTTTCAAAACCCACCACCGGATTTAAAACCAGGAATGACTGCCGACATAACCATTAAAACCGCCCAAAAAGAGAATGTTTTGGTTGTATCAGAAACAGCTGTGGCAGAAAAAAATGGAGTTAATACAGTTCGGGTTCTCAATGGCGAAAACCTTGAAGAAAAGGAAATAGAAATTGGGTTGAAAGGAAATAATGATCTGGTTGAGGTTATTTCCGGTTTAAGCGAAGGCGACCAAGTAGTTATTGAAGACTGACGGCCTTCCGCTCCGCTCAAAAATAAGAACCCGGCTTCGCCAGAACCTTGTTTCTCGCTTCGCTCGAAAATAATATGCTGGAGAACTCTATAATTAAACTGGAAAATGTCTGGAAAATTTACCAATTGGGTAAGATAGAACTTCCTGTTTTAAAAGGGATAAACCTGGAAATCGCTCCAGGTTCTTTTGTCGTCATTTTGGGACCATCGGGCTCGGGGAAATCCACGATGTTGAATATGGTGGGGTGTTTGGATTTACCGACCCGGGGCAAATTGTTTTTGGATGGCAAGGATATTTCAAAAATGTCCGAGGACGAACTCGCCCAGGCCAGAGGGAGAAAAGTAGGTTTTATTTTTCAGCAATTTAATTTGCTGCAGAATCTGACCGCTTTGGAAAATGTGATGATCCCAATGATTTTCCAGGGAAAATCCGAAAGCGAAAGAAAAGAAAGGGCAAAAACTCTTTTAATTTCTTTAGGATTGGGGGAGAGAATTACGCATAGACCCGTGGAACTTTCAGGAGGCGAACAACAAAGAATCGCCATCGCCAGGGCTTTGTCCAACAATCCCGAAATCATTGTCGCCGACGAACCGACGGGAAATCTGGATTCCACAACCGGCCAAAGAATTATGGAAATTTTAATCAACTTGCACCAAGAGGAGGGGAAAACAATCGTTGTTGTTACCCATGACCCGACGATTGCCAATTATAGCAACCAAATAGTGCATCTCAAAGACGGTCAAATATCTTCCAATCATCTTAATCAAGAAAAAGTGCTCTGGGCGAGCAATAAACTATAACTGATGCTCAAGGAATATTTTAAAATCGCAATAAAAAATTTAAGAACCAGGCAGCTGCGAAGCTGGCTGACGATTTTCGGTATTGTTATTGGCGTATTTTTAATAATGTCATTGCTTTCTTTAAGTCAGGGGTTGGAAGCCACCGTGTTGAATCAGCTGAAAGCAGTGGGCACTGATATTGTCATGATCATGCCTGGCAACATTTCTGACATAATGACAACGATGATGGGAGGTGCCGAACTTACGGATGAGGATTTGAATATAATTAAAAAAACAGAGGGGGTGCAAGCGGTTCTGCCGAATGTCTACAAAACAGAACTGGCGAAATACCGGGACGAAACGAAGAGTATAATTTTGACAGGAATGGATTTGAGAAATTCCCTGGAAATTTATCAAAATGACATCGGCCTGAAAATAGCCGAAGGCAGATGGCCTGTGCCCGGTCGAAGGGAAGTTGTCGTGGGCAGTTTGGTGCCGACAGATGTTTTTTCCGGATTGAAAATAAATACCACGACCACGATTAAAGGAAGGCAATTTGAAGTCGTAGGAATTTTAAAATCAAGAGGAAGTAAGCAGGATGATTCAATGTTCGGCGTTGATATGAATATTTATCAGAATATTACGGGAGAACAAAAAGGGGCTCCCCAAGCTGTGGCCAAAATCGCCTCGGGCTATTCGGTTGATGAAGTAGCAAAAAATATAAAAGCAAATCTTGAAGAGAATGCCAAAAGGCGGGCCGGTCAGCAGGGAGAAAGTGCTTACTCGGTTTTGACCAGCGAGGCTTTGGGCAGTATTGTCGGGAATATTATGGGAATAATACAGGTGGTGGTTTTCGCTTTCGGCAGCATTGCGGTTTTGGTGGGAGGCATTGGCATTATGAATACAATGTACACATCGGTCCGGGAAAGGACAAAAGAAATCGGTATTCTCAAAGCGGTCGGCGCCAAAAGCTCCACCATAGTTTTAATTTTCCTGATAGAGTCTGGCATTATAGGGTTGATTGGCGGCATAGGGGGGATGATACCCGGTCTTGGCCTGGCGAAATTAGTTCAGGTATACGGCCAAGTTCACCCGCTCTTTTATATTGAAGCGTCCGTTACGCCCGGGATTATAATTTTTGGCTTACTTTTTTCTTTCGGAGTGGGGTGCTTGTCAGGATTTTTCCCGGCGCGAAGTGCCGCTAAATTAAAACCAGTAGAAGCTTTAAGAGGGGTTGAATAATATATGGCTATTTTGGAAATAAAAAAATATCCTGACCCAATTTTAAGAAAAAAATGCGAAGAAATTAAAGAAATTGATGAGGAAATAAAAAAACTGATTGAGGAGATGAAAGAGACGCTCAGAGAAGGCAAGGGTCTGGGATTAGCTGCTTCCCAAGTCGGTGTTTTAAAAAAGGTGATAGTTGTTGAAACGCCTGCAGGAGTAGAAGGATTCGTCAATCCCCAAATTTTAAAAGCCAGCAAAGAAACCGAGACATTGGAAGAGGGGTGTTTGAGTTTCCCGGCGCTTTTTTTAAAGATTAAGCGAGCAAAAGAAGTTGAAGTGAAAGCTTTGGATCTCAATGGCCACGAAGTGAAAGTAAAAGCCAAGGGCCTGATGGCTTGTCTTTTTCAGCACGAAATTGACCATTTGAACGGAATTTTATTTATTGACCACATTAGTTTTTGGCAGCGCTTAAAGAGTAAATTTTTTTAATAAAATGCCATTAATAGAATCTCTAATCGAGGAAGGGTGGTTAAAAACTCCCAACATTATCGAGGCATTTAAAAAAATAAAAAGAGTGGATTTTTTACCCCAAGAGGTCAAAGATTTGGCCGAATTAAATGAAGCCCTGCCGATTGGTTATAGTCAGACAATTTCCCAGCCCTTGGTAGTGGCTTTTATGTTAGAGCAACTTAATCCTCAACCAGGAGATAAAATTTTGGACATCGGCTCTGGCTCAGGTTGGACGAGTAGCTCTCCTTGGTGAAATTGTTGGAAAAAATGGAAGAGTTATTGCCGTCGAGATAATTCCCGAATTAAAAGAATTTGGTGAAAGAAATATAGCTAAATATAATTTTCTTGAAAAAGGGATAGTTGAATTTATCTGCGCTGATGGTTCAAAAGGATACGAAAAGGAAGCGCCTTACGACAAAATTTTGGTTTCGGCTTCGGTACAAGGAGAAGTGCCCGAAGCTTGGAAGCAGCAATTAAAAGTCGGCGGTCGAATTGTTGCCCCGATTGGCTCATCAATCTGGCTGCTGACTAAAAAAAGCGAAACCGAATTTGAAGAAATTGAATATCCGGGCTTTGCTTTCGTGCCTTTAATTGAAAACTAAATGTTCAAATTTATTCCCCAAGTTAAAATTAAAAAGATTATAATAGCCGCAATTTTAATAATTGGATTTTTTTTCTTTCTCTATCAATTTTCTCCGTCCAAAATCGGGACTAAAGAAGAAATATTTGTTATTCCTCTTCGGCTATTGCAAGAAAAGATAATTGAAAAATTGCAATCGGAAGGTTTTATTAAAAACAAAACTTCTTTCAATTGGGCTTTGACTCTGAAGGGTGGTCACGACGAAATCGCCACCGGCGGTTATTTTCTTTCAAAAAATATGTGGGCGTGGGAAATAGCCGAAATATTGATATCTCATCCTTCCCAAAAATGGGTTGTTTTGCCCGAAGGTTTGAGAAAAGAAGAAATGGCCGAAATTTTAGAAAATAAACTTAATTGGTCTGAGGGTGAAAAGGAAAATTTTTTAGCGGAAACGCCAGAAGGATATTTATTTCCGGATACTTATCTGATTGACTTGGATTGGCCAGGAGAAAAAGTTGCCAAAAGATTAAACAGCCAATTTGAAGAGAAAGTGGCTGATCTTTTTGAGGAAGCAAGAAAACAAAATATTCGAAACGACACCTTAATCACTTTAGCCTCTTTGGTTCAGAGAGAAGCAGCCAACGAAAAGGAGATGCCTTTAATCGCCGGCATACTCTGGAATAGATTGTTGAAAGGGATTGCTCTCCAGATAGACGCCACCATCCAATATGTTTTGGGAGAGCCAGGTAATTGGTGGCCGATTATAAAAAAAGAGAATTATAAAATTGATTCTCCATACAACACCTATCTTTATAAAGGACGGCCGCCGGCGCCAATTTGTAATCCAGGACTGGCGGCAATAAATGCGGTAGTCCATTCAGAAGAAACTGAATATCTTTACTACATACACGACAGCCAAGGACAAATTCATCTGGCCAAAACCTACGAAGAACACTTAAAAAACATAGCCAAATATCTTAAATAAAAAGGCGATTTTTTGGTAGAAGAAAGAACATGAATAAATTAGTTTTATTTGATATAGATGGAACTTTGATTAAAAGCGGCAACAGGACGCATAAACTTGCTTTTGCCTCCGCATTTACTAAGATTTACGGGATAGATACTAATATTGATGTTATTGACCATGACGGAAAGGCTGATAAACAGATAATAGTCGAAGTTTTAGAGAAAAACGGATTAGACGAGCAAAGCATAAGAGTAAAAATTGACGAAGCGATGAGAGAAATGATAGATTTTTTCGAGAAAAACATTTCTACTGATGAACCTGTTTTATTAGAAGGGGCTCAGGAACTATTAAAAGAATTAAAGAAAAATAATATTTTAATAGGATTAATCACGGGAAACCTAGAGCCCATTGCCAGGGCCAAACTGAAAAGAATTAAATTAAATGAATATTTTGAATTTGGGGGATTTGGTAACGATAACGAAGATAGGAGTAATCTAATAAAAATAGCAATTAAACGAGCCGAGGATAAATTCAATTTTAAATATAATAACAATGTTTTTGTTTTTGGAGACACTCCAAAAGATATAATGGCCGGGAGAAAGGCGGGAGTAAAAGTTATTATTGTTCCGACCGGAAAGTATTCAGAAAAAGAATTGAAGGCACTAAATCCAGATTTTCTATTCAAAAACTTAACCTGCAAAGAAGAAATATTAAAAGCAGTTTTATCTTAAGTTTTACTAACTTGCAATAATTGGTATACTAATAGTAGGTGGAGGATTGATTTATCAAAATCTATTGGAAAGAAAGAAGCCGCCTTCTGAGAAAGAAACTTCTATGCCAGAAAAAGTTTTACAGAGTAAAAAAGCAGCAATAATAATTGCCTTTCGGGATTTTCAGGACGAGGAGTATTCTATAATTAAGAACATTCTGACGGCGGCTGGGGCGCAAATTTCCACTGCCAGTTCTCAAATGGACAAAGCCATCGGGGCTTATGGTGGAGAAACAGACATTGATTTACTAGTCGGTGATTTAAAAGTTTCTAATTACGATAGTATTATTTTTATTGGTGGGTCAGGCGCGGTTAAATACTTTGATGACGAGACCTGCCATCAAATTGCCAAAGAGACAGTTTCTCAGGGTAAGGTTTTAGGGGCAATTTGTATAGCGCCGGCCATTTTGGCCAAAGCCGGAGTTTTGGAAGGAAAAAAAGCCACGGTCTGGTCATCTCCTTTAGATAAATCAGCAGTTAAAATTTTAGAAGAAAATGGAGTAATTTTTCAGAATGAGGAAGTCGTTGTTGATGGAAAGATTGTAACTGGTAATGGACCCCAAGCTGCCCAAAAATTTGCTGAGGCCATAGTTAATCTTCTTAAATAAAATGGTTCTTACCTTTGAATTTTTCAAAAATCTTGGCTTACCGGTTTATATTTTTATTTTCGTCGCCGCCCTCTGTTTTCTTTGGGGAGGAATTATGACGCTGACGGCCAAAGGCGACCCCCAGAAAGAAACGAAAGGCAAGAGAATTCTTCTCAGCACCATCGCCGGCCTCTTTATAATTCTCTTAATCTTTTTTACAATTAAATTAGTCAATGATTTTATAAAAAAAGAGGGGATTTTCCAACCGGAAGTAACTGAATTTATAGAGGAATTTCCACCAGCTCCCTCGATAAATAAGAATTTTCCGCCCTCGCCACAAATAGAATGAAACTACTTTTAAAGGAAAACTTAATTTGGATTTTAGTAATTTCTGCCTTTGTGGTTTTGGCCTTTGGCTTTTTAACGAAAGCCAACGAAGGGGCCTTTTTGGCTCAAATTTTTAGTTCAAAGAAGCTTGCGATTGAATCTCCCAAAGCCGGAGAAGAATTAAAATCCGGCACGACTTATCAGATTGCCTGGACTTTCAGGTCAATTGAAAGCGTCGGGATTGTTTTATTTAAGGAAGAAGAGCCAAAATGGATTGCTAAAAATCTTCCAACCACGGATTTAAAATACGATTGGGAAATTTTTAACTGGCAGGAACCGTCTGAGGATTATTATCTTGCGGTTTTTGAATATCCCTGGAAAAAAGGAAATAAAATTGCTTATGCCGGACCTTTTACCATTATCGGCCCTAAAATTGTTTCTTGCGATAATTTATCGACCGAAGCGGAATGGCCTTTTCTTTCCAGCGATTACCCCAACTTAATAAAAGTTTTTATCACCAAAGGAACTTGGACAGGAAATTTAGGAGGGTTGGAGGGAGCGGATGAAAAATGCCAAGCCGAGGCCGAGAAAAAGGGTTTTTCCGGAACTTGGAAGGCCTTCTTGGGTGATGACAGAACTTTAGCCAAAGACAGGTTAAAATTAGACGGAGTTTTTGTGGAAGCCGATGTTGCCGCCACTTTACCCGAAGGGAAAACCTGTCACCGGCTTTTGGGAAAAGATTTTAATGAGTTTTTAGAAAAATTCTCAGCACTTTGGATAATCAACCGGGAAAAGTTAAGCGAAGGATTTTTAAATAATCTTTCCAATCTCTGGTTAGGAAAAATTATTGATACAAGCAAAAAAGATTGCCTGATAATTGCTTCTCAATACGCTTCAAAAGTTCTTTCTGAAAACTATAGTTTTACTACGACCTGCCAAAACTGGACTCAGGGGACTGATACAATTTCCGGCTATTCTCGAGGAGCCTCTTCAAATTCAGGCTTCCCTCAATGCTATACTTCTTCCGGGGCGCGTATTTATGCCGTGGCCCTTGAAGGATTGAGTTCCGGCCTGACTGGCGGGGGAGCGAGCGCAAATGCTTTTACGCCTTCTCAGGGCGAATACTGCGATACCGGGCAAAAACTCCTCTGCGTGGAACAATAGGACTTACTCCTTGACAAGAATTTTCCAAACTGATAATATCAACCTATATTTAGTATCCACAGACAGCAGGCATCTAATAAGACCTGCCGAGGATCAATAGACAGAGAAAGGGTCTCTATCTGCTAATTGTTGTCTGTGGATAAAACCACAGTTTTTTATTTAATATGGCTCTCACAAAAACCCAAAAAGAAAAAATTGTCGAGGAGCTGACCGAAGATTTGAAAAAACAAAAATCGCTGGTTTTTGTTTCGGTTTCCGGTTTGAAAGTTAAAGACATCTCCGGCTTAAGGAGAAAAATTAAAGAAGTGGATGGGAAATTAAAAGTAGCCAAAAAGACCCTGATTAAGATTGCTTTTGAGAAAGCCAAATTAAAAGCCCCCGAAGATTTAACAGGGGAAGTCGCCTTAGTTTATGGTTTTGAAAATGAATTTTTACCAATAAAAAGAATTTTTGACTTTTCGAAAGAAAAGGAAAATTTGAAGATTTTAGCCGGAATTTTTGAGGGGAAAATTATCAATAAAGATGAGGTTATCGCCATAGCCGAACTTCCGGGCCGGGAAGAATTACTATCCAGACTGGTCAGAGGGATTGCTTCTCCTCTTTCCGGTTTGGTCAGCGTTCTCCAAGGGAATTTGCGGAGTTTGGTTTATGTCTTAAGCGCAATCAAAGGTCAATAATCAATAATAATTAATCATTAAAATTATGGCAGAAGAAAAAGAAAAATCCTCCGTCGTTGAATCTTCGGAGGACAAAGGAACTAAGAAAATTGAGGTTCCGGAAAAATTCAAAAAAATGATTGAAGAGATTGAAAAACTCTCGGTTTTGGATCTGGCAGAATTGGTGAAGGTTTTGGAAAAGAAGTTCGGTGTATCCGCCGCAGCTCCAGTAGCTATGGCCGCTGCTCCCGCCGCTTCAGCCGCCGCTCCGGCCGAAGAGAAAACAATTTTCAACATTGAACTGAAAGGAGTCGGCGAAAAGAAAATTGAAGTGATTAAGGCGGTCAGAGATATTACTGGCAAGGGATTAAAAGAGGCAAAAGATTTGGTTGATGCCGCTGAATCCGCTCCGCAGATGGTCAAGGAGAATGCCAAGAAAGAAGAGGCTGAAGAGATTAAGAAGAAGTTAGAAGCAGCTGGGGCAAAAGTGGAGTTGAAATAAGACTAGAGTCCTATTTGATAAACGGTGAGACCGTTAAGAAGCCAGATAGTTTTGCCGTCTTCGGAAACCGAGAAATCTTTGAGATTGTCGAATTTTTCACTTTGAAATTGTTTGTAGATTTCACCGGATTTTGTCATAATCAAAATCCGGTTTTTCATTGGTTCTAAAATGTAAAAATAGGGGAGACCCATTGGAGCGGAAATTTTAGTTGGTTTTTCCAATTCCGGGAAGATGGCGGGAGTCAGAGTTTCCTGATAGAGTCCATCCCAATAACGGTCCAAATTTCCGTTTTTTTCTAAAATCCAGATTGAACCATCAACGGCAAAAGAAACGGCATTCTGCGGTTTTTTAGAACTATTTTTTGAAAGCCAGGGCTCGTACTTTTGCAAAGAACATTTTAGAATTTCTCCCTGTGCTTTGTCTAAGAGATATAAGGTTGAGTAAAATTTTCTGAAATCAATAAAATCAAATTCTTCTGAAAATTGAATTTTATTCTCTGAAAACTCACTAGAGGAATCAGTAAATTGATAAAAAGTATCTGGTTTGGTAAAGAAGATTATTGAATCGGCTGTAAAGGATTGGGCAAAATTAAATTTTTTATCAATTTGGATTTCTTCCCCGGTTTTTTTATTAATATCCACGAAAAAGAGATTTTGGGCAATTGGATTGAAAAAATAAAGTTTTTCACCCAAAATTACCATTTTTTGAGGAGCAAATTGAGATTGAGAAAAATCAAAAAAGACTTCGGGTTCTTCAATTTCTATCAGATTATTTAATTTCAAAAGCGAAGATTCAACTTTTTCTTTTAAAGAAGAAATTTCATTTTTTAAATTAGCGGCTGTTTCGCTTTCCGGTAAGGTTTTTTCCAGTGATTCCATCTCTTTCCAGGCTTCTAAAAACAAAGTTCGGCTTTCTCCCTTCTTTTGTCAGAATGAGAAAATTTTCGGCGTTTTGAGTGGTTAATTGAATTTTCGCAAATTGGTCTTCAATCTTGGCAATTTCTCTTTTTTCTTGAAATTGGAATAGGTAAAAACCAATAACTAAAACCAGGGAGAAGGAAAGAACCAAGATTATATTTTTAATTACTTTTTCAAATTCAAATTTTGGGAAAGCAAATTTTGGCGAGTGAACTTTCGGGATTTTCAAAGCAGGTAGAGCAGGTAATTTAATATAACGTGAGATTTTGAGAACCAGGGTTTTAAGGAGGTGAAATCTCAAAACGGGGGAAAAGGCGTCAATGAAAGAAAATTTTTCTTTCATTTTCTCAAACTCCAAAAGCTCAGGGATTTTTTCTTTAAAAGTTGACGCTTCTTTAATTAAAGCCAGTAAAACTGCTATTCCCGAAACCTCTTTTAAAACCTTTTCTCTTTTTTCAAGAGATTCTTTCAGCTTCTTCTCGTTGAAGACCGGAAAATTCGCGATTTCATTCAAAAGATTTTCCCGATTAAAAATCACGGAGACCTCTTTTGTCAAAAGCAAAATAATGTCATTCTCAATAAGTTTTCCGGAAACAATATTCCCAAAAACTTTTAGGGGATATGGCTCAATTTCTTCCTGCATCAGTTTTTGGGCGATATCGGTTATTTTTCCTCCCCGCAAAAGAAAAGCCGAAATATTTTCAACTTTGGTAAAGTGAAAATCAGAATCTTTTAAACAAAAAACAGCGAAGTTCAAATTTCCCAGCCAACTGACATTGCCTTCTTTGGTTAAATTTTCCAAAAATTTATTCCCGATTCTTAAACTTTCAATTAAACTTTTTTCCGGCGAGCGTTTGGAATCCCGATAATATTCTTTTTTTATTTCAAATGCCAATTCTTCAAGGAGTTTATAATTTTGAGGCAGGGTGTTTTTTATTTCGCCCGCCAGATATAAATTTCCCAATCTTTTCTCTTCAATGTTAATCGGTTCATAGCAAAAACTATCAAAGATTGTATCCTCCTTTACCCTTTGGATTGAAATGCAATTCAAAAACTTTCATTTTTTAATTCTAAAATTTTTTCAGAGAAATAACAAACACTTTATTGACAACTAGGAATGAAAGTGGTATTTTATACCAAACGGCTGTTCTTTTTATGTTCGTTTAAAATAGCCGAAAAAGAGTGAGGAGGCAAATTCAGTGAACGGATTAATGATTGTTTTTATTGTCTCGAGTTATCTTTTGGGGTCAGTCCCTTATGGCGATTTAGTCGCTAGAAGCTGGGGAGGGGGCAAGGATATTCAGAAAGGGGGAAGTGGATCAAAAGGCGCCGTTAATGTCTGGAGAGTTACGGGGAAGTTCAAACTGGGGATTATCACCTTGGTCTTAGACATGCTGATGAAAGGAACAATCATAGTAGCTATTGCCTATTATGTTTTTCGTACCGACCTAATGATTGTTCTGATGCTTTCTGCCGTAATTCTGGGCCACATTTTCCCCATTTTTGCCAAATTTAAAGGAGGAAAGGGGATAGCTGCTCTAATCGGCGGAATAATCGGATTGTCTACTCTTAATTTGATTCCCCTTGGTGTTTTCTTGATTCCAGCTATTCTTTGGGTAAGCGTTCTGGTGATCAGTATTCTATCACTAAGATTTGGGGCTCTTTTCTTGTCAAATCTAGCTTTTGTTTTTACTTTGCTTCCGCTTACCTTGCTTCATATTCCTTCCCTGGAATTTGGTATTTTTACTGTTTGTTTGTTTATCATTGTTATCTTGGCCCACCGGGAAAACTTTCGCCGATTACGGAGAGGTGAAGAAAAAGGAATCAGGATAACAGTCAAGTGGGGAAGCTTTATAGCGGCCATCAACGAAACAATAGTGGCATTGAGGAAATCTGGGGAACGACAAACGGTAATTAAATTGAACTGGGATGTCATCGTGCGAGTCTTCCAAATCTGGAAGAAGAAATGGCCGTTCAAGTTCAAGATGGAGAGATGAGACTACTATACAACGAGAAAGCCCTGGAACGCTTCGTTTCCAGGGCTTTTATATTTCAAATTTTTTATGATAAAGTAAAAATACGGGCGTATAGCTCAGCTGGTTAGAGCGTTGCATTCACATTGCAAAGGCCTCCCGTTCAAGTCGGGATACGCCCACTTGACTTTTCTAAAGTTATCTGGTATAATTAGAGTAGTAAAGGAGGTTTTAAGTGAGTATCATTGAGCCTAAGCCGAAAATAGCTGAGTCGCACAAACCTCAATCTTACAACCTAAACGGCCAACTCTACCTTACTGTTCCCATTTTGAACAAGGATGAAAAAGGTAAAATTAATTCTGTAGATTACGTAATTGAATTTCCAGTAGGCAACCATGGGCCATCGTGGCAGTACAAAGTGATTTATCGTGCTCCTGGTTTAGGAGAACCGTCACGAGCTGATATCCATCATGCCCGTGACCAAGTTTACGCCGTCTGGAAGAACATCCGTAAAAAGGTAGAAGCCACTCCTTGAGGCACGCGCTCACATTTCCTAATAATTTCGAGCCGTGCCTTTTAATTTACAAAGTGCTATAATGAAACCGTCGAAGATAAAAACAATTATTAAATATTTTTAAAACATGGAAAAACATCCTTTGATTAGAACAATTTATCTTTATCTTTTTACCATTGTCGGTTTGGCCCTTTTGACCGCTGGTGGCGTTCGTTTTGTTAATATGGGTTTAAAAGCTTTTGTTTTCACTAAAGCCGACGAGCCTCAAAGAATTCAGCAAAAATATTATACTTCGGTGCCTATGCCCATTGCGGTGGAAAGAGTGGAGAAGTATCAAGAAGGAGAAGAACTAAGTGCCGAAGAAAAAGCGACACTGAAGCAGTGGCTTGAAGATTATAAAAAATGGCAAGAAGAGTCAGCGAAAATTGATTACGTCACCAGTGAGAGGCACCGCGACGCAGCGACTAATTTGGCAATGATTTTGGTCGGTTTACCGCTTTATCTTTATCACTGGTTTGTAATCAAAAGGGAAACAAAAGAAAAAAATCAGGTCTAATGACACAAGAGGATTTTGAAAAATTAGTCGAACAAGCCGCTGAAGATTTGCCAGAGAAGATTCGCCAGAAGATGGAAAATGTGGCGATTTGCGTTGAGAAAAAACCTACCGAGGAGCAGTTAAGAAAAACTGGTATAAGATATGGCGGACTTTTGTTAGGGCTTTATGAAGGCGTTCCTCAGACCGCCTGGGGTAAAGGATTTGGTCAGGTATTGCCGGATAAAATTACTATTTTCCAGGAATCAATCGAGAATTTCGTCTCTACTCCAGAGGCAATTAAAGAATTGGTTAAAAATGTTGTCTGGCACGAAGTCGCCCATCACTTCGGTTTCAGCGAAAGGGGAGTGAGAATATTGGAAGAAAAAAGGGAGAAGAAGGGTTGACACACTTTTTTTAAAATGATAAATATATAAATATAGTAGCAGAAGAACCAAATTTGTTCTTTTCTCGCACATTTCACAACTTGACCGTTAGGTTGTAGAAAAATAAAGAAGAAGGGAGAATTTAAAGTATGGATCTCTGCATGAGTCCTTGAAATTACTGCTTATTACTCCATCGCAAATCGTTCGAGGAGGAATAGGTGGCGAGAACAAAGAGACGTTGTCGCAGCGGAAAACCAAAAAAAACCGGACACTGTCTTTTGGGGCATGAACAGGCCAGACGGAGAGGCACCGGAGGGTATTCGGGATCCACGAAGACAAAAAGATAACACTTCGTGTGGCAGAATAAGGAGGTGCACCTTGAATAAATAAACCTTAGATTCTAGCCCACATAGAAAACTTACTGGGCGATATCTTCAGAATACTTCAGATTCTCTTGGCCCCTCTGCCAGCTTCGCTGGTAGAGGGGCACTTTATTTTTCGTAGCAGAAAAGGTTTACCCCGTTAAAAGCACTTCGCTTTTATACGGGGCGTTTTTTTTCTTTGACGCAACCTCTTAGAAATGTCAAAATTAAAAGATGAGAAAACCATCTTCAAAAATAAAGAAAATGACACTAATCCCAAGACCTATTCATAGGTCTTGGACCCTCGCCACCCGCCTCGAACACCGCCGAATTAAAGGAAAGAAAAAATAAAACTCTACGGCCTACCAAAAATTTACTCTTTGAGGTTCAACCTCGAACATGTTCACTGTTCGAGGTTCAACCTCGACCATATCTGAGTCGCCAAAGCCCGCCCAAATTTCTTCGAAATTTAGGTGGGCAAAGGGGCGACTTTTCTGTTTACACTGAGCCCGTCGAAGTGGTAAAATGAATTTGGTCGATATTACTAATATTACTTATTAAAATTTAATTACAATGAAAGGTTACGTAGCAAATATTGAAAAAGCGGCAAAAGAAAATAATAATTTCCGCCAAGTGCTTTATACTGCCAAAAACAGCCAGTTGGTGTTAATGAGCCTGAAACCGGGCGAAGAAATTGGCGAAGAGGTGCATACTGATGTGGACCAGTTTTTCAGGATTGACGCCGGAGAGGGGAAGTGCCTGATTGACGGAAATGAATATATGATTAAGGACGGCTTTGCCGTCGTTGTTCCGGCTGGCGCAAAGCATAATGTTATAAATACCGGCACAAGCGATTTAAAACTTTACACTATTTATTCGCCGCCTGAACACCGAGACAGCGTGATTCATCCGACCAAAGCCGATGCGGTGGCAGACAAAGAAGACCATTTTGACGGCAAAACTACCGAATAAAAAAGATATGAAAATGAAGAAAAGCGAAATAATCATTCTGGGAATTATTGTACTTTCTTTTAGTATTGGTATTTATTTTTATCCTCAGATGCCAGAGGAGATGGCTTCTCATTGGAATTTTAAAGGAGAGGTTGACGACTACATCTCAAAAGTCTGGGGATTATTTTTGATGCCCTTTCTTTCCATTGGTTTGTTTTTGCTCTTTACCTTGATTCCCAAAATAGACCCCTTAAAAGCCAACATTGAAAAATTCAGAAAACATTTCGATAACTTTGTCGTCCTAATAATCTTATTTTTATTTTATCTTTATCTTCTTACCATTCTCTGGAATCTCGGCGTCAAATTCAGTATGAGCCGAGTTTTAGTGCCTGCTTTTGGAGTACTCTTTTATTACTGCGGGATTTTAGTAGAGAATGCCAAAAGGAACTGGTCTATTGGAATCAGAACGCCCTGGACCATGAGCAATGAAAAGGTCTGGGAGAAAACTCATAAAATCGGAGGAAAATTGTTTAAGATCGCCGGTGTAATTGCCTTTTTGGGAATTTTCTTTGAAAACTATGCGCTGTTTTTTGTCCTTTTGCCGGTGATTTTAGCCATTATTTACGCTTTCGTTTATTCTTACCTTGAATATAAAAAAGAGGTAAAATCATGAGTAAAAAAATAATAGCCAGTATTATCGGCATTGTTGTTGCCGTGGCCGCTGTTGCGGCATGGCTGGTGTATTTCAAATCATCCTCCCTTGAAGTTCAAAACTTTGAAGAGTGTATTAAAGCTGGCTATCCTGTTATGGAAAGTTATCCGCGGCAATGCAAGGCAACCGATGGGAAAACATTTACAGAAGATATTGGTAATGAATTAGAAAAAGCCGATTTGATAAAGACAGATAATCCTCGACCTAATCAAGAAGTAGAAAACCCGCTTTTTGTTAAAGGAGAAGCAAGAGGCAATTGGTATTTTGAGGCCTCTTTCCCGGTTAAACTTTTTGATGACAATGATTTTCTTCTGGGTGTAATACCAGCCCAGGCCTTGGGCGACTGGATGACCGAAGATTTCGTAGCGTTCAGCGCCACTCTTCTTTTTGCCGTTCCTTCCACTCCCAAAGGGAGAATTGATTTTAGAAAAAGACAATCCGTCAGGATTGCCGGAGCAGGCAGATGAATTAATAATTCCGGTTTATTTCAAAGAAGTGCCAGAAATCCCAGAAGAATTAATGACAGCAAAAATATTTTTGAGCGATTCTCGTTTTGTTAACGAACCTTATTTTGATTGTTCCAGAACCATTGCCGTTGAAAGACAAGTGCCTAAAAGCAAGGCCGTCGCCACAGCTGCTTTAGAGGCTCTTTTGCGGGGAGCAACAGAAGAAGAAATCAATCAAGGGTTTGTTTCAAATATAAACTCGGGAGTAAGGATTCAGAAATTAACCATTGATCCATCAGCTGACGGAGGAGTAGCCAAAGTTGATTTTGACGAGCAATTGGAATTTCAGGTTGGCGGCTCTTGCCGAGTAGCAGCAATCCGGGCTCAGATTACCCAAACCCTAAAACAATTTCCCACAGTTAATGAGGTGATCATCTCAATCAACGGCCGAACCGAGGATATTTTACAGCCGTAAGCAAAAATGGAGAATAAACAAAAAGTGTTTATCGGGATTGATTTGGGCGGGAAAATAAAGAAGACAACCGGCGTTTGCATTTTGAAAAATCAAAAAATAGTTTTAATAAAAGACGTTCTCGGCGGAAGTTTGCTAAAAATAATTAATCCCTATTTAAAAGAAACAAAAGTTATGGCCATTCATGCTCCCTTGACCCTGGGGAAAGGCAAGGGTTTGATGCGGCTTTACGAGAAATTTTTGTCTAAAGGCATTTTTCGAAAAGAAAAAGTAAGCCCTATTCCGCCGGCCCTGATGCCGGAATTCCGCAATTTCGCTTTAGAAATAGCAGAGAAACTGGCAGAAAAAGGATTTTCTCTGGGGATAAATTTAATTGAAACTTTCCCCACTTTAATCAGGAAAATCGGCAAAGAAAGCTTCTGTAAAACTAACTCTTCTTTTAAAAATGAAAATCAGGAATCGGCTTTTCTTTGCGCGGAGATTGCTTTTTTCCACTCTCAATTTAAAACCCGGTATCTGGGCTATAAAGACGGTTTTTTGTTTTTGCCAGAGATGTCTTTCTGGAAACCGGAGTGGCGTAAAATATTTTCTCAGGCCTGGCAAGAAAGAGAACGGCTTAAATACCATCACTTGATTACCAACATCTTTCAATGATAGAATGGAACAATAAAAGGCCGAACCCTAATACTATCTAATTGAATTTTTTCAATATGGAAAAGGCTATAAAAATTCTTGCTGTCTATCCATTTTACTTTCTTTGTATTCAATAATTGTCAGATTTTTGTCACTGGGGATGAAATTATCAATTAGCGTCTGCACGTCCACGATAAGCGCAATTCTGGTGACACCAGTGATTATTTTAGCGGTTTTGGTTTTCTTTTATTTAAAGAAAAGGTCGAAAATTTAAATGATATTAAAAACAATGGACTTTCAAGAATTAACTACTACGCAGAAATTACTTCGTAATTTCAAAAATTTAAAAGTTGCTTTGGCGATTGTTTTAGTTCTCTTTTTAGTTTCTTTGACCGTCTGGTTTAGTGTTGGCATTGTAAATAAAGCCAAGGAAGGAAGATATATCGGCCGGGATATAGAAGCCCAAAACGTCATTACTGTTTCAGGAACTGGCGAAATTTATGCCAAACCGGATTTGGCTTTGGTTAGTTTTTCTGTCGTGACTGAAAAAAAGACAGTCGGAGAGGCGATGTCAGAAAACACTCAAAATATGAATGCCGTCATCGACTCGGTTAAGAAGCAAGGAGTGGAAGAAAAAGATTTGAAGACCACTGGTTTTTACATTTCTCCTCGCTATGAATGGTATGAAGCCGGGACCTGTTTTCCTCCTTGCCCAAGCGGTAAAAGAGTTTTAGTTGGCTATGAAATAACGCAGTCTTTGGAAGTGAAAATCCGGGACCTCGCAAAAATTGGCGAGATAATCCAGGGATCTACTGACGCTGGCGCCAATCAGGTAGGGGATTTGCAATTTACCATTGATAAACAGGATGAATTCAAAGCCCAGGCCAGAAAAGATGCTATTGACGAGGCAAAAAATAAGGCGAAAGAATTGGCCTCTCAATTAGGAGTGAAATTGGTGAGAATTACCAATTTTAGCGAAAGTGGTGAGGTAGCAGTTCCTCGTCCTTATGCTCTAATGGAAAAAGCATCAGGTTTGGGTGGCGGGGAAGCACCCCAGATTGAAACTGGCGAAAACAAAATTGAAGTAATCGTCAGTATCACTTACGAAATAGATTAAATTTAAGTAATGTTAGAAGCTACGCCAAGACAAAACATAATTTTAGCCTGGGTTTTCTGGCAGTTTTTTGACATGCCAAGGAATATTCTGAAGGCTTGGCGGAATTTTCTGCGTTTTAACCTAAATTATTTTTCCGTCCCTTCTCTTTTGAAAACTTTTTTTGCGCACTGGCGGCGCTATGAGTGGTCTTATGGCCGGGGATTCGACTTGAGAAGATGGACATATACTTTTGCTTCCAATACGATTTCCCGGGTTTTAGGGGCAATGATGAGGACTCTTTTAATTTTTACCGGCCTCTTTTTAGAGGTCTTTATTCTTTTGGTCGGCGTCGTCGTTTTTTTGGGCTGGCTGGTTTTGCCAATTTTAATAATCTTAGGATTTTGTCTTAGCTTTAAAGTGTTACTTTGAAGATGATAAATTTTGACCTCAGAAAAACAGCGGTTTTCCAAGCGGCCAAATGGGAGAAAAGGTTGCGAATTGAATTAATCAAGCCATTAAGAAAAATTTTACTTTGGCTTTTTATATTTCTTTTTGTCTTATTTATCTTTGGTTTTTTCAGCGAAAAATTTTCGACCGGCACCGTCTATTCCATTTTCGGTTTGGCCGTTCTTTTCCTGACCATTTCTCTATTTTTCTGGTATATCGAAAAATTCTTTGAAGTGAAATTGAAAAACCCAAAATTAAAATACTCTTTGACGGAAGCGATCCAGAGACAGGAAGAATTTAATTTCGCTTCTTTTTTGGAGTTTGAAGCCGCCAAAGCCGTCTGGCAAGCCGTTAAATTCGCCAAAAGAAGAAAACTGGCCCAGCTTCCCTCAGAAGCTTTACTCTATTATTTATTGGACGAAAAAAACCTGGAGATAAAATTTATTTTTAATCGTGCCCTTTTGCATTTAGGAGGGATTAAAGAAGAATTGAAAAAATGTTTGAAAGATTTAAAGGGTGGCGAAAAATTCAGCAATCAACTTTCTCCAGATTCTCAAAATGTTATTTTAGAAGCAGTCAAAGCCGCTCAAACAAAGGGCCGGGAAAAAATTGGCGTAGGGGATATCTTAAGCAGTCAAAGTCAAATTAACCCAATTTTCAAAAAATTCCTGGTTGGGTCAAAAATGAAAAGGGAAGACATTGAAAATCTTAGCTGGTGGGTTGAAGGATTAATAAATCAAATTCGGGAATCAAAAAAATTCTGGGAATATAAAAACTTGGTCAAGCGAGGTTCAGTCGCTAAAGATTGGGCAGCCGGCTACACTATAACCTTGGATCAATTTTCCACCGACTGGACGGAAATAACAAAAAGAAGCGGCTTCGGAGAAATCATCGGGCATCAACAGGAGGTGGGAGAGGTGGAGAGAATTTTAAGTCGGGAGGAAATCAATAACGTTTTATTGGTGGGGGACCCGGGAGCCGGAAGATTAAGCATCGTTCAGGAATTGGCCAGGAAATCTCTTTTTGATTTAAGTTTGCCTCAAATAAATTCCAAAAGAGTGGTTTCTTTGGATATTGTTTCTATTCTTTCCAAAACCGGTTCAGCCGAAACTGCCGAAGCTACTTTGGATAGAATTTTTCGCGAGGCAATTTCAGCCGGCAATGTCATTTTAGTTATTGACGACTTTCACAACTACATCGGCCAAGAAGCTCGACCGGGGGTGATTGATATTTCCGGCACCATCACTCCTTATTTGAATCTGCCCAAGTTTCAAATAATTGCTATCACCAATTTCCCCGGTCTCCACAAATTCATTGAGCCGAACCAATCGATTTTGAATCTCTTTGAGAAAGTTGAAGTCTCGGAAGTTCCCAAAGAACAAACAATCCAAATTTTAGAGAACTTTGCCCTCTCCTTGGAACAAAAATATAAGCTCTTTGTCAGCTATCAGGCAATCAGAGATATTGTTCAATTGAGCGCCCGTTATTTACCGGCCTTGCCTTTCCCTAAAAAGGGGATGGATCTATTGGACGAAATAATGGTTTATGTTTACCATTACGCCAAAAGCAAAATCGTTTTGCCTGAACATGTCGCCAGGGTTATTTCCGACAAAACCCAGATTCCGGTCGGGGAAGTGAAGATGGAGGAAAGAGAAGTTTTGCTTAATTTGGAAAATTTAATTCATCAGAGAATTATCAACCAAGAAGAGGCGGTCAAAGAGGTTTGTTCGGCGATGAGAAGGGCCAGGGCTGACATTACCACTAGAAAAGGACCAATGGGTGGTTTCTTGTTTTTGGGTCCGACCGGTGTGGGCAAAACCGAAACTTCAAAGGCCTTAGCCGCAGTTTATTTTGGTTCGGAAGAAAAAATGATTCGTCTTGATATGTCAGAATTTCAGAGTATCGGCGATATCCCCAGATTAATTGGGTCAGGAGAGGAAGAGGGTTTATTAACAACGCCAGTCAGAGAAAATCCTTTTTCCCTGATTTTGCTTGATGAAATTGAGAAAGCCCATCCCAATATTTTAAACTTATTCTTGCAGGTTTTAGACGAGGGTCATTTAACCGACGGCTTGGGTAGAAAAGTTTATTTTAAAAACAGCATTATTATCGCTACTTCCAACGCCGGTTATAAAATAATTTTAGACGCGCTGGCCAAAGGCAAATCAATGTCAGGAATTAAAAATGAGTTACTGGATTTTCTTTTCAAGGAGGGACTTTTTCGGCCAGAATTTATTAACCGATTTGATGCGGTAGTTATTTTCCGAAGTTTGACTAAAGAAAATCTATTAGATATCGCTGAATTGATACTCCAAAAATTAAAGAAAAATTTAGCCCAAAAAGATGTTGAATTTGAGATTACCCTGCCCCTGAAAGAAAAAATTACCGAACTGGGTTACGACCCGATTTTCGGTGCCAGAAATATGCAGAGAGTTATTCAGGACAAAGTAGAAAACCTTTTGGCTACGGCTCTTTTGGCAAACCAAATTCTGCCCGGCCAAAAAGTATCCATTGACCCGAAAGAATTTAAATTAATAATCAAATAACCAAAATTTACAGAGACCCGTCCTCTGTTTTTTTATTCGCCGCCCCCACACCAATTTTGGTAGTGGGGGTTGACATTTTCTGAGGATCTGCTAAAATATATCCCAGAGAGGTTTACAATTTTAAATTGGTCGAAAATCAGGTCGATAGAAGTCTAGAAAGGGAGGTTTGAAAACATGAAATGGGAGACGATAGGTAAATGGGTGGCAACGTTACTAGCAATTATGCTTATTGCGTGGTTCGGAAGATGGCTCTTCACCGTACAAGAGTCACTGGCACAGCCGGCCCCAACTCCACCCCAAAAGGTGGAAATAATAAATATCACGCAATCCCCACCGCCTGCACAGGTTCCGCCAGTTATAGCGCCGACGCCAATGCCATCGTATCTGGCTGATAGGTATGAGATCTGTTCGGTATTAGAAAGTGCGTTCCCTTTTGCCTCAAGAAATATATATCTATATAGGGACGTGTATAGTCTTCCGGCGGAGGGTATTGCTACCGGCGCTCCCAACAGCTTCACGGTCACAGTGTCTCGTGACGCATGGGGCAGTCTGCAGGTGACTATCAGAGATCGCTGGGGCAGAACAGATACGCTTAGCGCTGACCACCAATCCAGGGCAACCAGGGTAGAGATGTACTAAGTTAGGGTGCCAATCTAAGGCGCCGATGGGGTGAATCCGGTGAGTCACTGGATTCACCCCATATTTATTTGACTTTTTTGATAATTTTGGTATAATCAAAATATGGAGAAAATACTCCAAAAAGCTAAAATTTTATTCATTCCTTGCGAAGAAAACCGACATCGTCCTCGATTTTTAAAGAGTGAATTTTTGTTTTACTATATTGTCGGTCTTCTTGTTTTAAAATTAATTGCCGTTTCTTTTGTCGCCTATTTTCCTAAAACAGTTTTCTTCGCCGATTTAACCAAAACCACTTTGATTCAATTGACCAATCAAGAAAGACAGGCAATGGGTTTGACAACTCTGAAAGAGAATCCTGAATTAGACCAGGCCGCTCAGCAAAAAGCTCAGGATATGCTGGCCCAAGATTATTTTTCTCATTGGAGCCCGACCGGAGTTTCTCCCTGGTATTGGTTTAAGGAAGCCGGTTATAGCTATCAATTGGCCGGAGAAAATTTGGCTATCGGGTTTCTGGATTCGGAAGAGGTTGTTAATGCCTGGCTGAATTCTCCTTCTCACAGAGCAAACCTTGTTAATTCCGGTTTTCAGGAAACGGGCATGGCGGTCCTAAAAGGAGATTTCCAGGGCTCGGAAACAACCGTGGTTGTTCAGCTTTTCGGCTCTCCGATTCAAAAAGTAGTAGAAAAAGTTTTGCCAGAAAAACAGGAGAAAATCACAATTACTAAACCAGAAATCAAGGAAGAAATTTTGCCAGAGAAAATTACAGAAGAACAAAAAAATAGCGAAGAGCCGGTAACCGAAAAAGAGGTGGTGGCTGGCGCGAGCGAAGTACAACTCACGGCTAGTCAGCCGGAAACGGCTGCTCAAAAAGAAAAATTATCTTTGAGTCTCTTTAAATTTTTGAGCTTGAACTACCCTAATATTTTAGAGAAAATTATCTTTTATTCTTTGCTTTTGATTACCATTGCTTTAATTTTAAATGTCTTTATTAAAATTCATATTCAGGATGGAAGATTAATTTTGAAAACAGTTATTTTCATTACTTTATTAGTTCTATTCGTCTTGTCAAATAAAGAAGTAATAGTCCAGCTTATTCCTCATAATTTACTCATATGATAAAAGGAGAAATTGGAAAATTCCTAAGGATTTTTGTCTTTTTGTCTTTGATTGTTTTAATGGTAATTAATTGGAATTGGGTTAAAGGAATTTTTGATTATAAAGCAATTTATGGAGATATAGCTGATTCATTAAGACAACAATTCTCTCAAAAAAAAGAAATCGCTCTCAAAGTTCCCCAGGTTGAATTGAGCGAGTCAAAATTTACTGAAAAACCAGATAGCGTGGAAATTCCCAAAATTGAAGTTTCAGCTCCGTTGATCTTTATTGAGAGTTCGGATAATAAAGACATAACAGTCGGCCTTAAAGAAAGGAGTAGTTCATTATTCTCAGTCAGCTTTACCCGGTCAAAATGGTCAAACGGTAATCTTGGGTCATAGTGCTCCTGCCGGTTGGCCTAAAATAAATTATGACTGGATTTTCAGCAGATTAAATGAATTAAATTCACAGGATGAAATCATCGTCAATTACAAAAATCGGGAATATCGCTATCAGGTGACTCAAAAGTACTTTTTGAAAGCAGGAGAAGAAATTCCAGCCGGGGACTTGACAAATTCTAAGAATATGCTAATATTATTAAGTTGCTGGCCGCCAGGCGTAAATCTTAAAAGGATTGCCGTCGAAGCGGAATCAGCACTCTAATATGAAAATTTTTCAAATGAGAACTAAATATCTTCTAATTCTTTTAGCGGGTTTTCTCTTAATCCAACCTGGTTTTTTAGCATTAGCTGACTATACCTCTCTTGATTATCCTCCTTCCAGTACTTATACCTCCCTTGATTATTCTTATACCCCTCTTGATTACTTCTCATACAGTACATACACCCCCCTTGATTATTCTACTTATAGTTATAGTAGCTCTTATTCTTACCCAACCTACACCTCTCTTGATTATCCTCCTTCCAGTACTTATACCGTTCCTTCTTTCACCATGTATGATTATTTCCATACTCCAACCCAGACACCGTCTAATTACTACTATTATCCCTCTTACATCTATACTTCTTACACTCCTTCTTTCACCATGTATGATTATTTCCATACTTCTACTCCTTATACTACCTATTATTCCACTCCTTCTTTCACCATGTATGATTATTTCCATACTTCCACTCCTACTTATACCTCTACCTCTTATTATTACTGCACCTCTCCTTGCTCCGGATACTATAATTATGATGGCTATTACTATTGGTGTCCTCAACCTTGTTCCTATTCATCTTATCCATCGACTTTTCCATCTTTAGCCGCTTCCTGTTCAGCTTCGCCTAATCCTGCCCAGGTTAATCAAAACGTCAATTTTACTGCCTATCCTTCAGGAGGTTCGGGTGTCTATTCTTATTCCTGGTCAGGAAATTGTAGCTCAGGATCTGCCGCTTGCTCGCGTTCATTTTCTTCAGCCGGTACATATACTGCCACAGTTACAGTAACTTCAGGCAGCCAAAGTACCTCAACCAGTTGCTCAGTTAACGTCCAAGGGTCTTCCAATCCTAATTTAAGTATTAACAAATTAGTTCGAAACCTCACTGATGGTACTGGCTGGCAAGATTTAGTTTCGGCTGATCCTTTAGATAGATTAGAATTTTCAATCCAAGTCACTTCAACTGGTAGCGGTATAGCTAGCAATGTTATAGTTACTGATGTTTTGCCTTCTCAAATCAGTTATCAGGGCAATCTTCGAGTAGATGGCGGATACTCTGGCGGAGATATAACTTCCGGTATTAATTTGGGCTCTTTTTCAGCTGGTCAGTCAAAAACCATTACTTTCGAGGCCCGGATTAGCTCAGAAGGTGATTTTTCTTACGGCACTACTACTTTGATTAACTACGGAAGAGTTTCTGCCGATAATGTCAGTCAAATTGGAGATACCGCCTTGGTCAATGTCTATCGCCTTTACATTCCGCATTCTCCTGGTCTTACTATTACCAAATTAGTTAAAAATAATACCGATAACACTGGTTGGGTAGATTCACTTTCCGCTGATCCTTCAGACTCGCTTTCTTTCTCTCTTCAGATTAATTCAAACGGCACCACAACTGCTGACAATGTTCAAGTTAAAGATATTCTGCCTTCCCAAATTATTTATCAGGGCAATTTAAAAATTGACAGCTATTATTCTAGTGGCGATATCATAAATGGTTTCAATCTCGGGAGCCTTTCTGTTGGTCAGTCAAAAACCATTACTTTCGATGCTAGAGTTGCCGACACTAGTACCTTTGCTTTGGGGACTACCAATTTAATCAATATTGCTAGAACTTGGGCTGATGGAATAACTTATGTTCAAGATACGGCCATAGTTAATGTTTACCGTTTTTATACTTCAAGCTCCTATGGGCTTACCATCGATAAATTAGTCAGGAACGTTACTGATAATACCGGCTGGCAAACTTCCGTTTCAGCCGACCCTTCGGATTTGCTTTCTTTCTCTATTCAGATTACTTCAAATGGCAGCACAACCGCTAATAATGTCTGGGTTAGGGATACTTTACCTTCAAGAATTTATTATCAAGGAAATCTTAAAATTGACGGTTATTCATCCAGCGGAGACATTATCAATGGTTTCAATTTAGGAAGCTTAAATGTCGGCCAAACGAAAACTTTAATCTTTGATGCCAGAGTTGGTTCTGAAACCGAATTTAGCTACGGAACCAATACTTTGATTAACTACATTAGAACTTGGGCTGATAACGTCAGCCAGGTTGAAGATACGGCGACAGTTTATGTTTATCGGACATCGGTCGCTGGAGTCAGCACCGGCGCTTTCTCTATCAATAATTTAGTCAGAAATCTTTCTGATGGTACTGCTTGGTTAGAAACGGTTTCATCTGACCCGGGTGAAGTTTTAACTCTTTCAATCCAGGTAACAGCCAGCGGCAGCTCTCTTTACAATGTGATTGTTAAAGATACTTTACCTAGCCAGATTACTTACCAGGGTAATTTGAAAGTTGATAATGTTTCTACAACTGGCGATATAATTTCAGGTTTGAATATCGGCAATCTATATTCCGGCCAGACAAAAACCGTAACCTTTGATGCCAGGGTGGCTTCAACCGACCAGTTTACTTTTGGAACAACTGAATTAATCTCAACTGTTTTGGCTTATACTACGACTGCCTCTCTGACTGATACCGTTAAAGTTAATGTGACTAAGGCAGCAGTAGCCGGAGCGGTAACCGGAGTTGTCACCGGAGTCAATGTCTTATACTTCTCTTTAATAATTGCCTTGCTTTTGAGCTTAGGAGTTTTTTTCCTTTCACCCCGTTTAGAAAATTCTCGATTTGTCTCTAAAATTAGAATGTTAATGTTTAGATAAAGAGAATCGATAACGTTACCGCCCCGCTTTGCGGGGCGGTTTTAGTTTTAGAGGTGTTTTATTACAAAATAAGGGATGTGGAAAAGTTGTGTAGAACTTAGCTTTGACATTAAACTTGAGTGGGGTAATTTGGAAGTGTAGTGGGGGATTGTGGAAAACTATGGGAAAGGTACCTCTTTCTGTGGATAACTCACTGCGACTAACATGTTTATAGGTGAATATACATATTCAATAGATGAAAAAAAACGATTAGCCATTCCGTCAAAATTTCGGCAACTTTTGGGAAGACGAGCAGTCATTACTAGGGGATTAGATAATTGTCTTTTTCTTTATTCAGATAAAGAATGGCAGAAGTTAGCCGCCAAGCTCAGTAAACTCCCTTTGTCTCAGGCTGATGCGCGAGGCTTTGCCAGATTAATGCTGACCGGCGCCATGGATGCCAAATTAGATAATCTGGGAAGAATCTTAATTCCGGATTACTTAAAAAATTATGCGCAATTGAAGAAAAAGATAGTGGTGGCCGGAGTTTTTAATCGGATTGAAATTTGGGATGAGGGAAAGTGGTCCGAGTACAAGAATAAAACCGAAATGGCAGTAGGGGACATAGCGGAAAGACTAAAGGAACTCGGAGTTTAATATGCATATCCCCGTTCTTCAAAAAGAAGTTGTCAAATACCTTGATCCTAAACCAAATGAAAATTTTATTGATTGTACGATTGGTCAAGCAGGTCACACTTTGGCCATTCTGGAAAAGAATGGACCAAGAGGAAAAGTATTAGGAATTGACCAAGACCCAAAGCAAATTGAAAATTGTAAATTGAAAATAAGAACCTTGTCCCTGGAAAGAACCTTGAATGCTTCGCATATTCTTGAAAATTTTAAAAAAAGAGTGACTCTGGTCTGCGATAACTTCGCCAACCTAAGGAAGATTGTTAAAGATTATAAATTTTCACCGGTTAACGGAATTCTCTTTGACCTGGGAATGTCAAGTTGGCATCTGGGAGAAAGTGGCCGAGGATTCAGTTTCTTACGCAATGAACCGCTGGATATGCGTTATAATTCTCAGGCTCCCTTAACCGCTGAAAAGATATTGAATTTTGAGTCCCAAATAGAAATTGAAAAAATTCTAAGAGAATACGGGGAAGAAAGATTTTCCCGTCAGATTGCTGAAAAGATCATTGATTTCAGACAAATCAAACCGATTAGAGTCACTTCTCAATTGGTAGAAATCATTAAAGAATCTATCCCGAATCGATTTCAAAACCAGAAAATCCATCCGGCCACCAGAACTTTCCAAGCTTTAAGAATAGCCGTCAATAATGAGATAGATAATCTCGAATCCGCCCTGCCGCCAGCCCTAGAAACTCTTTCCAAAGGAGGTAAATTGGCGATAATTTCCTTCCATTCCCTGGAGGACAGGGTCGTTAAAAATTTTTTAAGAGGAAAAGAAAAAGACGGTCAACTAAAGATTTTAACGAAAAAACCAGTCAGGCCTTCTTATCAAGAAATTAAATTGAATTCGCGTTCAAGGTCGGCCCGCCTGAGAGCGGCAATAAAACAATAAGAACCTTGCCTTCGGCGAGAACCTTGAAGGCCTCTGGCCTATTCTAAGAACCTCGCCTTCGGCGAGAACCTTGAAGGCCCTTGGCCTATTCTAAGACTATGAACAATATGCAAAATACTTTAATTCTCTTTCCGCCGATTTCTCTTGGGAAATTATCCCTCAGGTTAAGTTTAAGAGCTTTTTGGATTTTAGCTTCTCTGCTGGCAGCTTCCCTTCTGGTTTTTTATATCTTCCAAGTCAACACAGTCATTAAAAATTCTTATCTGATTGAAAATTTCGATAACAAATTGTCCGCTATTTCGCAAGAAAACAATGCCCTGGAAATCAATTTTTCCCAGTCCAATTCCTTGGATGACGTTGAGAGTCGGATACTGAATCTTAATTTCGAAAAGGTTAATGAGGTGAGGTATATCCAAATTCTCGGAAGCGAAGTTGCCGCAAAATGACCGGAACCGGCACAATCAACGAATTTGCGGTTTCGGGCATGACATAAATGAGACAGTGGCGAGTTAACATAATTTTAATATTCGTATTTTTATTCGGAGCGGCTATTATTAGTCGCTTAGTTTTTTTGCAGATAATTGACCAGGAATATTGGCAAGCCCTGGCCAGGGGTCAACAGAAGTTTTTTGAAGAAATCGGCCCCGAAAGAGGAGAAATTTTTATAAGAGACAGAGCAGGAAATCTCTATGCTTTGGCTACCAATAAAGATTTTGGATTTGTTTATCTCGTACCGCAAGAAATAAAAAACAAATCGGAAGCGGCGACAATGCTGTCCCGCATTCTAAGCTTGGATGAAAGCCTGATTTCGGAAAAGTTAAAAGAAGAAGAATCTCTTTTTGTTGTTCTGAAAAATAAATTGACCGATACCGAAGTTCAGAATCTCAAAGACCTGAATTTGGCAGGAGTTTATTTGGAAAAAGAGCAAACAAGGTATTATCCTTTGGGTTCTTTGGCTTCCCATCTTTTAGGCTTTGTCGGAGGAGAGAATTCAGGGCAATACGGCATCGAAGGTTTTTATAACGATATTTTGACTGGTGAAAAAGGTTTCTTAGAGGGCGAGAGAAATCCTGCCGGCTATTCGATTTTATTTGATGATAATTTTTCGCCGGCCGAGAAAGGAAATGACTTAATCTTAACCGTTGATTACAATATCCAGTTTTTAGCTGAAAAATTATTAAAAGAAGCAAAAGAAAATTTGGAAATCGAAAGCGGAACGATTATCGTTGCCGACCCTAATTCGGGGAAAATAATAGCCCTGGCTGACTTTCCGAGTTTCGACCCGAATGAATACTCAAAGATTAAAAATTTTGATATTTTTCAAAATTCTGCCATTCAGAAACTTTTTGAGCCGGGTTCAGTTTTTAAACCGATAACCATGGCCTCTGCCTTAGACACGGAAAAAATCACTCCTCAGACAACTTATACCGACCCCGGTATTATAAAAATTGGGAGTTACAGGATTTATAATTATGACGGTCGAACCTACCCCGGCGAAATTACCATGACCGAGGTCTTGGAAAAATCTATCAACACTGGCGCGGTTTTTGCTGAAAAAGAGGCCGGTCAAGAAAATTTCCTTGATTATGTCGAAAGATTTGGCTTTTTTGAAAAAACTGGCATTGATCTTCAGGGAGAGGTTTGGTCAATAAATCAAAATTTAAAATCAGGAAGAGAAATCAATCTGACGACCGCTGCTTTCGGTCAGGGGATTGAAATGACGCCAATCCAATTAGTCAGAGCATTTTCGGCTATTGCCAATGGAGGAAAATTAATAAAACCTTATTTGATTGAATTCCCTCATCACTTTAAGGAGAAGCCAGAAAGAGCAGGTTATTTCAACGAGGACAGCCTCTCAATTGCAAACGATGATGGTTAGCGTGGTGGAAAATGGTTATGCCCAAAGAACAAAAATTCCGGGCTACTATATTGCCGGCAAGACTGGTACTGCTCAAATTCCCTGGACAGCTATGGGAATTCAGAAATCAGGTTATTCGGAAAAAACCGTCCAGAGTTTTATCGGTTTTGCCCCGGCTTTTAACGCCCAGTTCTTAATTTTAGTCAAATTAGACAACCCGAACACAAAAACCGCCGAATATTCGGCCGTCCCGATCTTTAAGGAATTGGCAAAATACATTATTGATTACTGGCAAATCCCACCCGATTACGAGGTGGTGAATGAGAAATAAAGTTTGACAATGATTTTTATCTTGTTATATTGAAAATGGTTCTTACCATTCTTAAGTGGGTGATGATCCAAGAAGGGAGGTACAAAAAGATGTATACGAATTCGTTCAATAGCAACCCGATGATTGATAGAGCGAAAAAAATCCTTGCCAACGGCCATCATTTTTCGATAGAGGACAAATTTATCCTCACTCAGGTTCGTCTTATTTGTCTATTTCGAAAATCTATATCTGGTTGGAGAAGGAACAAACTGGATGGTGCTATCAGAAAGAGAGAGGAGAAGCATGGTCCGGAAATTACCCTTGCTCCAGAAGATTTCCATAATCTGAACCGTTGGATCAGGGATCTAGATTCGGCTAAACTTTCTAATTTGCTCAAACGAGTGAATCAGAAGAGAAAGGAAATTAGATCTAAAAAATAATGGATTATCACCCGCTTTCTCTGGCCCTATCGTCTAGCCCGGTTTAGGACGCGAGGTTCTCATCCTCGTAACACCAGTTCAAATCTGGTTGGGGCCATAAAAAAATGCTTATTTTATACATTTTTATTTTCTTAATCTCCTGTCTTCTTTTAGCTTTTTCAAGCAAATGGTTAATTGGAGTCCTTTCGAGGATTGCTTTATTCCTGCAAATTAAAGAATTTATCGTTGCTTTCTTCCTGATGGCTTTTGCCGTTTCAATACCCAACCTGATTGTTGGAATAATATCCGCCATTCAAGGAATTCCTGAGCTTTCCTTTGGCGATGTCATCGGTGGAAATATTATTGACCTTTCTATAGTTTTGGGCTTGGGGGCTTTGATTTCCAAAGCAGGCATTTCTGCTGATAGTCGTACGGTTCAAAGAAGCTCTATCTATACAATATTTGTTGCCCTTCTCCCTCTGCTTTTGATTTTCGATGGCCGTCTTTCAAGGGTCGATGGCGTCTTGCTCATTTTCAGTTTTCTTTGCTATCTCTTTTGGATTTTTTCGAAAAGAGAAAGATTTTCAAAGATTTATGACCATCCTTCGAAACCGTTAAATCTGAGTAGGTTTTTAAAAGATTTATTTTTGCTGACCGGCGGAATTATTTTGCTTTTACTTGCCGCCGAGGGAGTGGTGAAATCGGCTTCCTTTTTTTCTCAGGCGTTTAATCTACCCCTAAGTCTGATCGGGCTTCTAATTGTCGGGTTGGGTAATTCTTTGCCCGAAACCTTTTTTACCTTTCGGGCGGCCCAAAAAGGAGAGGACTGGATGGTCCTTGGCGATTTGACTGGAGGGGTGGTGGTTACTGCTACCTTGGTTCTGGGAACCGTCGCTTTAATTTGCCCGATTCAAATTGCCGATTTTTCACCCTTTGCCGTAGCCAGAATATTTATGATATTTTCAGCTGTCCATTTCTTGCTTTGTATCAGAACAGGTCAAAAAATAACCAGAAGAGAAGGCATGCATTTGATCGGCATTTACGTTGCTTATCTTTTAGTTGAAATTTTTATGAGATATTTCTAAAAGTACCGCTCTTTTGACTGTTTAAACAAAAAATGATAAAATTATTATTATGCAGGTAGCTTTTTTTATTTTGATTGTTGTCTTGCTAGCGGTAGTGATTTTTCTGTTACTTAGAAAAAACCCACGCCAAAAAGAAGAAGGCTCTTTGATAATGCAAAGATTAGGTGAAATAAATCAGACGCTTGGATAATAAGTTAGCCGAATCAACCAGAACCATGCAAAGGCAGTTTGGCCAAAGCGCCCAGATTATCAGCCATGTGACTGAAAAATTAACCAGATTGGACGAAACCAATAAACAAGTTGTCGGTTTTGCGGATCAACTTAGAAGCCTCCAAGATATCTTGAAAAATCCCAAGCAAAGAGGAGTCTTGGGAGAATATTATCTTGAAACAGTCATCAAAAATGTTTTACCGCCCAATTCCTACCAGTTCCAGTATGCTTTTAAAGATGGGACAGTAGTTGACGCTGTAGTGTTTATTGGCAAAATGATTATTCCGATTGATTCGAAATTCAGCTTAGAAAACTATAATCGTATGCTGGAGGCGCATGACCCGAACGAGAAAAAAAGATACGAAAACGCTTTTATTAACGATCTCAAAATGCGCATAGATGAAACTTCACAATACGTGAAACCGGAAGAAAAAACAATGGATTTCGCCTTTATGTTTATTCCCTCAGAAGCCGTTTATTACGATTTGCTTATCAATAAAGTGGGGGCGATTACCACTGACACGAATAATCTGATTTATTATGCAGGTAAAAAGAAAGTAATAGTTGTTTCTCCGACATCCTTTTTAGCTTATTTACAGACCGTGTTGCAGGGCCTAAGAAACCAAAAAATTTCCGAGCAGGCTCATGCCATAATCAAAGAAATAGAAAGACTGGGAAGGCACTTAGCAGATTACAGCGAATATATGAAAAGATTAGGAGGTCATTTATCCACAACTGTAAGCAGCTACAATAAAGCCGGTAAAGAGCTTGAAAAAATAGATAAAGATGTGGTAAAAATTACAGAGGGGACTCCTAGAGGATAGAAATTGAAGAAGGTGGAAAGAGCCATTGATTAGAAGATTAATATTTTACATTATTGTTATTATGCTGTCATTAAAACCGGCGGTAACAATATCTTGTTTCGCCCGGTCAAAAACTGAAAATCGAGAAAATAGACAAGAAAGAAGGTTCAGAAGATTACCTTCAGCGAGGTTTTGTTATTGGAAAAAGGCAATAAATTAGAAATTGGCACCCCTTTAGTCAAAGGAGTGAAAGTTATCGCTAAAATCTTGAAACAGGGCAAGGCTAAGAAGGTTATTGCTTTCAAATACAAAGCCAAAAAGCGCTACAAAGTAAAAAAGGGCCACAGACAGCCCTTCACCGAAGTAGAAATCACCAAAATAGAATCTGGAAGCTAAAATTATCTTCCGGCCCTCAAGCGCAGACGATAGCGTTTCTTCGTCGGCGTATTCCAACTCGCCGCCAACTGGTAATCCCCGGCCAAGCCGGGTGATTTTTTTATTGTAAGGTTTCAATAATCTTTCCAAATATAAAGCGGTTGCTTCGCCATCCGGAGTGGGATTTGTGGCGATAATAATCTCCTGAGTCTCGGAATCGATTTTTTACCCGTGCTTGCAATTCTTTTATTCTTAACTTTTCAATATCTTCCTTTTTTAGTCTTGAAACCGTTCCGCCCAAAATGAAATACAATCCTTTGTATTTTCTTGTTTTTTCAATGGCTGTTAAATCGGTCTCATTGGTGACGATACAGAGCAAGCTTCTATCTCTGGTCTTGTTCTGGCAAATTGGACAGAGTTCGTTTTCGCCCTCAAAGTTATCAAAACAAGATTGGCAAGTTTTTATATTCTGTCGAAGTTCGGAAATTGATTTTATCAAGCCATCGATTTCTTCTTTCGGTATTCTGAGTAAATAAAAAACAAAACGGGCGGCAGTTCTGGGACCGACCGTCGGAAATTTGGAAAACTTCTCAATTAACTTTTGAATAGAAGAGGGGTACATTTTTACTCCTGAAGTTCCTCCTTTCCTAAGTTGCGGAAAGAAGCCCTTCTTTCGTCAAAGTAAAGTTCAACGTTGCCAATCGGGCCGTTTCTGTGCTTGGCAATCATAATATCGGCGATATTTTTTCTGGTGGTGTCCGGCCTATAGCGGTCTTCCCTGTAAATAAATAAAACCACATCCGCATCTTGCTCCAGGGCCCCAGATTCTCTTAAATCAGATAATCTCGGCTTCTGAGGGCTTCTTTGTTCAACTGCCCTTGATAACTGGGAGAGGACCAGGACCGGAATGTTAAGCTCTTTGGCCAAACTTTTAAGGGAACGGGAAATTTCCGTCATTTGCTGGACCATGTTTTCGCCAGGATACCTGGATTCCATCAATTGTATATAATCAACAATAATTAAACCTAACCCGTGCCGTGCCTGTAATCTTCTGGCCATCGCCCTCATTTGTAAAATATTTGAAGAGGCAGCATCGTCAATAAAAATTGGGGCTTCGGATAATACTCCCAGTGCCTGTTGAATTCTGGTAAAATCATTATCATCGCCCTCTGAAGTTAATTTGCCGGTTCTTAATCGCCATAAATCAACATTGGCCTGGGCGGCAATTAATCTGTCAACTAACTGGTCAGCTGACATTTCTAAAGAGAAAATTCCCACTGGTATTTTATCGTTAACGGACACGTTCCTGGCAATATCTAAAGCCAAGGATGATTTCCCTATAGATGGCCTGGAGGCCAAGATTATTAAATCTGATTTTTGCAGACCGGCTAAAATATTATCTAAATCAGCAAAACCGGTTGGCAAACCCCGCAATTTCCCTTCATAGCGGGAAAGCTCGTCAATTCTCTCAAAAGCCCCTTCCAAGGTTGATTTAATCGGCAAGAAATCCTGACTCAGAGAATGCTGGGCAATGCTGAAAATTTTACTTTCAGCTTTATCCAGGACGACGTCGATATCCTCTGATTCATCGTAGCCCATTAAACCAATTTCCTGGGAAACCTCAATTATATCCCGTAAAATTCTTTTTCTCTGAACAATCTTGGCGTAATTTAAGACATGGGAAGCAGTAGGAACGGTATTGATTAACTGGGTTAAATAAGAATTGGCGCCAATTTCATCAAGAAGGTTTTTTTCTTTCAGTCTGGTGGAAACCGAAAGTAAATCAATCGGTTCTCCTTTGCCGAAAAGATCAAGCATAACCTGGTAAATTTCCTGATGAATGCCTTTATAAAAATCCTTGGCTTGTAAAAAATCAGCCACTTTAATAATGGCGTTGTTATCAAGCATCAAACAACCCAGGACGGATTGTTCTGCTTCAATTGACTGAGGTGGTAATTTTTCCGGTAATTCTTCGGGCATCTTTACTCAACTAATATATCAAAACTATCTATTTTTGGCAAGGGATTTTATTCTCATTCTGATTAACAGGATTTCCCCAAGACAGCGATTCTATTCGCTGGCTTGGAGCCCCGTACTAATTTCGCCGTCCCATAATGAATTCGGGTAAAACTCTCGCAGTCTGCGCGCCCCAACCGTAATCTAGGCGGCTATTCCATTTATGGGATACTGGAAGCGGACTGCTGAAGTGGATGTTCGCGAAATTTAGTGCGGGGCACAAGCAAAAAAGCGCCCTTTAAGGGCGCTTCATTTGTTTAAAGTTTCTTCAATTTCGGTCCTTTTTCGGTGTCTTCTACCGCCCAGCCCATTGCTTTAATCTTCTGCCTTATTTCATCGGCTGATTTCCATTGCCCTGCTTGGCGATAATTCTCCCGTTGTTTAGCTAAATTAAGCAATTCTCGAGGGACCTCCGGCTTCTTAACTTTGGCCAAATCTAATCCAAGAACTTTATCAAAATCTAATAACAACGCTTTTTTATCTTTTATCTTTATTTTTTTATCTTTGACAACCTCCCACATCAAAGCCAAAGCTTTGGGCGTATCCAGATCGTCACTGATAAACTCTAAAAATCTATTTTGATATTGGGATTTAGAGCTTGATTGGGATTTGGAAATTGGGGATTGGGATTTAATTTCTCTTACTCTCTCATACAAATTATTTAACGCATTCTGAGCTCCTTTTAATGTTGGCAGGGAAAAACTCAATTTTGAACGATAATGAGTTGTTAAACACAAATAGCGATAGGCGAGGGGATTAAATCCTTCTTTAATCAAATTATCCAAGATAACAATATTCCCTTCTGATTTGGCCATTTTCCCTCTTTTTAAGGTCAAAAATTCAGCCGTGGAGCCAAAAATTAGCCAAAATTTTACCAAAAGCCGCCTCTGACTGGGCAATTTCATTAGTGTGATGGATTGAGATATGGTCAATACCGCCAGTATGAATGTCAAAAGGCACTCCTAAATATTTGGCTGCCATGACCACGCATTCAGTATGCCAACCAGGAAAACCTCGTACCCCAGGGCGAATCCCATTCCATTTGCCTTTTTACGCCTGCTGGCGTAAATTTCCATAGGGCAAAATCAGTGGGATTTTTTTTGCCTGCTACCATTTCCACTCTTGCCCCGGCCTTTAGTTTCATCTTTTTTGGCCAAAGCCGTCCATAGGTTTTTAATTTTGAAGTGTCAAAATAAATTCCGTCTGAAATTTTATAAGCAAAACCTTTCTTTTCTAAAATTTTAATTATTTCAATTTGTTCTTTAATATGGTCGGTGGCCCGAGCCCAAAGAGTAGGGGATTTAATATTTAATCTTTTAATATCTTTTTTGAAAGCATCCGTATAAAATTTAGCAATCTGCCAGGCAGTTTTTCTTTCTCTTTTTGCTCCTATTTCAATTTTATCTTCACCCGTATCAGCATCAGAAGTTAAATGGCCAACATCAGTGATATTCATCACCTGTTTGACTTTGTAGCCATTATATTCCAAAACCCTTCGCAAAATATCCTCAAAAATATAGGTTCTTAAATTTCCCAAGTGGGCAAACCAATAAACCGTCGGCCCGCAAGTATAAAGCCCCACCTGGTTTTTCTTCAGCGGTTTAAAAACCTCTTTTTTTCTAGTTAAGGTATTATAAAGATTGAGCATATTAAATTATTTTAGCACACTTTGATTTTTTGGGAAAATTGTAGTAGAATAACCTAGATGATTCACGAGTTTTTAGCGGTCTTAGCTTCTTTTATTGTTAATACTATCTCTGCTTTAGGATATCCGGGAGTTCTGATTTTAATGACTTTGGAAAGCGCCTGTATCCCCATTCCCTCAGAAATAATTATGCCCTTTTCCGGCTATTTGGTTTTTTTAGGCAGATTTTCCTTCTGGTTAGTGGTATTTCTGGGCAGCAATCGGGAATTTAATCGGTTCTATTCTTGCTTATCTGGTTGGATTTTACGGCGGCCGGCCTTTGATTGAAAAATACGCCAAGTATTTTTTAATCTCCAAAGATGATTTAGAAAGAGCCAGGAAATGGTTTGATAAATACGGCGCTATCAGTATATTTTTCTCAAGGATGCTGCCGATTGTCAGAACTTTTATCTCTCTGCCGGCCGGAATTGTCAGGATGCCCTTTTGGAAGTTTTCTCTTTATACTTTTTTGGGCTCTATCCCCTGGGCATTTTTCTTAACTTATATTGGAGTTTTAACCGGCGAAAATTGGTCAAGCGTTGATGTTTATTTTAAAAAATTTGACTGGCTGATAGGAATTTTTATTATTATAGGAATTGGCTGGTGGTTATACAGAAAATTAAAAACAAAACCCGAAATAAACCATTAAATTATTCTTCAATTATGCCATTAGTATTGTACAGAAAATACAGACCGAAAACATTTAGCGAAGTTGTTGGACAGGAACACGTAGTTCAAACTTTGACTAACGCCATTTCTTCGGGAATGATTTCCCACGCTTATTTTTTTTCCGGCCCGAGAGGAACAGGAAAAACCACCATTGCCCGGCTTTTAGCCAAAGCTGTCAATTGCCAAAACCGAAAAGAAGGTAAGTTTGAACCCTGCAACCAATGTTCTTCCTGCCAGCAAATTAACGAAGGCCGCTCAATTGATTTGATTGAAATTGACGCCGCTTCCCACCGGGGAATTGATGAAATGAGAGAATTAAGAGATGGAATTCGTTTCGTTCCAACCAAATCAAAATATAAGGTTTTTATTATTGATGAATCCCACCAATTAACCAAAGAGGCAGCTAATGCTCTTTTGAAAACCCTTGAAGAACCGCCAAGCCACGCCATTTTTATTTTAGCCACGACCGAAAGCCATAAAATGATTCCAACTATTCTTTCCCGCTGTCAAAGATTTGATTTCTGGAAATTGACCGTACCCCAAATAATTAAAAGCTTGGAGTTCGTTTCTCAAAAAGAGGGAATTAAAATCGAAAAAGAGGCGCAAGAATTAATAGCCCTGGCTGCTTCCGGCTCAATTAGAGACGCCTTAAGCTTGCTGGACCAGGCGATAACTTTTAGCGGCAAAGAAATTAAAGTCAAGGACGTTAAAGATTTATTAGGAATTATTGATATCAATTTGGTCAGCCAGTTCGTTGGTTTCCTAGCCCAAAAGGAAACTTCTCGAGCCCTTGATTCTTTAAATGAAACTTTGGAGAAGGGTGGCGACCTTCAGGAATTTACCAAATCTTTGATTAATTATTTACGCCAGATTTTAATTTCCAAAATCAATCCCGAATTAAAAAATTCCTTGATTTTGGGGATGACCAAAGAGGAAGAAGAAAAATTGCGAAATTTGATTAACCAGTTCAGCGAAGCCGAACTGCAGAATATTTTAAAACTCTTTTTGGACGCCGAAAACAAAATGAGATATTCGCCGATACCACAATTGCCTTTAGAATTAGCGATAATCGAAGCAATCGGACCAAAAGAATAAACATTAGCATTCCGGGATGGTGTAATGGTAGCACAGAGGGTTTTGGTCCCTCTGATCTAGGTTCGAATCCTAGTCCCGGAGCTAATAATATGACTTGGAGTCAAATAATAAAGGACTTAAATGTAGATAATTATTTTCTGGGTATTTCAATTTTTTTTCAGTTTGTTTTTTCTTACTAGCCTTATTTAAATATAAAAAATCTAATGCTTTAAAATTTGTTGGGGAGATGCGAACTTTAATTATTTTATTTCTTTTTTTGTAACTTTCACTTCCGTTATTATCCTAGGAATTGTTTCAATTCCTGAAACCGCAAATGGATATAAATTATACATTTTTTTGGTAGACATATTAATTTGTTTTTATTTATGTTTTTTGAACGGGTGGTCAAAAACAAACTTCTTGGTTGGAAACAAAAATTACAAAAAATAGAAGAATAGAAATTCTACTAATTAGAATGACAAAAGAAACAGGTTCTAACATCGTCCCATAGCCCCACACTGTACAATTTTTATCGCTAAAACAAAATGATTAACGAAAACTTCGTTATCGTAGGGGTAATTATTGCTTTTCTCGGCGGTTTAAAGTATCTTTTTGAAACAATTAAAGGAAAAGCAAAGCCGAACAAGGTTACTTGGTTTTTGTGGGCGTTAGCTCCACTTATTGCTTTTGCTGCCGAACTAAAACAAGGAGTTGGTATTCAGTCATGGATGACATTTAGTGTCGGTTTTGGTCCTCTCCTGGTTTTTATAGCCTCTTTTGTTAATAAGAAAGCCTATTGGAAATTAACGCGTTTCGATTTTATCTGTGGAGCTCTCGCTCTGTTGGGTCTTTTGCTTTGGTATATTACAAAAGTTGGCAATGTTGCAATTTCGTTCAGTATTTTGGCTGACGGATTAGCCGCTGTTCCTACTATTGTAAAATCATATCGTTATCCAGAAACAGAAGATTATTTTGTATATTTGGCAAGTGCGATAAGCGCGATATTAACGCTTTTAACTATAACCACTTGGAATTTTGCAACTTTTGGCTTTCCGCTCTATATTTTGATAGTCTGCTTAATTTTATTTGTTCTAATCAAGTTTAAAGTCGGTAAGTTATTCAATAAAGTTGTAGTTTAACTTTGAGCGCGGTTCGAAAGACCGAGTCACCCTAAGTTAAAGTTGTTATAAGGATTTTAACATGGCGATATATTACAAAGAATTAGAAATTACTCGTCCGCCTTTCTTGGGTGGAAATAAATGGATTTTAAAAAATCTATGCGAGATTAATGTAATATTTGGTAGGAATGGATCTGGGAAGAGTATTCTTTTAAGAAACTTACTTGATCAAGATAGAAAAAATTTTTACTATGTCTCACCTGAAAGATCAGGAAATATTGGTTTCAGACCCGATTTAATGCAGCAACAATTTGACCCAGAAGCACGCCTAAGTCAAAGACATCGTAATTCAAATCCTCTTTATAGAGAGGAAGTCGTCAGTAGGATCCAGACATATCTTGCAAAAAGAGGAAGTGTAAGTTCAAGTTCAATTCCTTTACCGAAGGAGGAGTTAGAAAAAATTTTAGTCAATTTATTACCAAACTTTGAAATAAAAATTAAGGCAGGAGCAAGTCCTTATGAAATTAAAAGACTCGAAAGCGAAGAATCAATTAATAATATTGATTTATTAAGTAGCGGTGAAGCAGAAATTTTATCATTAGGATTGGATCTCGTTACTATCTGTGCAGTTTGGGAATTAGATAGCCAAACAAAAAGATTATTACTTATTGATTTGCCGGATCCTCACCTACATCCTGAATTGCAACAATATCTTGCAAAATTTTTAATTGAGTTATCTGAAAAATTTAAAGCCCAAATGATTATAGCGACTCATAGCACAACCCTACTTTCTTCTCTTGGTTACCATGGTAAGAGCAAGGTATCTGTGATTTATTTAAATAATGGCGAAGAGTCACAAAAAGCTGTTCCTTTTAATAATTACTTAAGAGAACTCGCCGCTTGTTTAGGTGGGCATGCTTTAATGGGACCATTGTTTTCATACCCAATATTGTTAGTTGAAGGCGACGATGATTATAAAATTTGGAGTCAAGCTGCAAGACGGAATAGTCTTAGAATATCTGTAATTCCTTGTAATGGTGAAGAGATAGAGAATTATGCCCAAACCCTAGAAAAACTATTTAAGGCCTTAATAAAAGATCCTCCGAAACCATTAGCCTATAAATTAAGAGATAAGGATGATAAACTAGCCGATCCCAGAGAATCCCCAAAAATAACTTATGTTAAAGCAATCCGATTAAATTGTTTAGAAAGCGAAAATTTATACTTAAGTGACGAGGTTTTAGAAAAGATTGGAATTAATTGGCCTAAAGCGCAAGAACTTATAAAGAATAGATTTAATGAATTCGGGAAAAAATCAAAAAAAATTAAGACCTTAATTTCTCAAGACAGGGGGAGTGTTGATTTAAAGGAAATAATGGAAGAATTAACTCAAATTTTGGATCCGAAAAAAGTTGATTGGAGAATTAGGATTGCACAGGTAATAGGGAATAAAAAACCAGAAGGCCAATTAAAAGATTTTCTTGGAGAAGGGGTTTCGTCTAGTTTATGGGAATAAAAATAGCCCCGACCGAGACCCGCCCAAGGCGGGCAGGCGCGTCAGTAGGAAAAACCAAAAATCGCCAAAGAGGCGGTTTTTTGATAGAATAAAGGCATATGAAAATTATAGACAAAGTGATTATATTTGATACAACCTTACGTGATGGTGAACAGGCGCCAGGTGCTTCTTTAAATCCAAGAGAAAAACTAGAGGTTGCAAGGGCCCTTTCTCATTTGGGCGTAAATGTAATTGAGGCAGGATTTCCTATTTCTTCAAAAGGAGATTTCCAGGGAGTCCGTGCAATTGCAAAATCTATAAAAGGTCCAATCATCTGTGGTTTAGCTAGAGCAATAAAAAAGGATATTGATGTTGCCTATCAGGCGATAAAGCCTTCCCAAAACCCGCGCATACATGTATTTTTAGCGACCTCCAAAATTCATATAAAATATAAATTAAAGATGAGAGAGGATGAAATACTACGTTTGGCGATTTCAGACAGTAAAATACGCCAAAAGATATTGTTCAGATATAGAGTTTTCGCCCGAGGATGCCTCGCGTAGTGAAAGAAAATTCTTATTTAAAGTTATTGAGGCAGCGATTTCGGCAGGGGCTACTACAATTAATATTCCCGACACGGTGGGATATGCTGAACCAAAGGAGTTCGGCGCTTTAATTAACGCAATAAAAGAAGAAATCCCCAATATCAATAAAGCGATTATATCCGTACATTGTCATGATGATTTAGGTTTGGCAGTTGCTAATTCCTTGGAGGCAATAAAAAATGGTGCTCGGCAAGTTGAGTGCACTATCAATGGTATAGGCGAGCGCGCTGGCAATGCTTCTTTAGAAGAAATAGTTATGGCCTTGGATACAAGAAAAGATATTTTTGGCAACCTAAAAACAAATATAAAAAAGAATCAGATTTATAAGACATCACGTTTGGTAAGCAAGCTTACTGGTTTTGTCGTTGCCCCCAATAAGGCAATTGTAGGAAGTAATGCGTTTAGGCACGAAGCAGGCATCCACCAAGACGGCATTTTAAAAAAACGCACCACCTATGAGATTATCCGGTCCGAAGATGTTGGCTTTCCCCGCCCAAGCCTGGTTTTGGGTAAACATTCAGGCAGGCATGCCTTTTTGCAGAGAACTAACCAGTTAGGGTTTTACCTTAAACCAAAAGAATTAGAGAAGGCATTCTCTACATTTAAGGAATTGACGGATAAGAAAAAAGAGATATTTGAAGATGATTTGCTTGCTATTATTGAGGATCAGATTCGCAAACCAAGCAAACCTTTTTGGCAATTAGTTAACTTTAAAGTTTATTCAGGAACACAAACTCAACCTCAAGCCGAAATAGTTTTGAAATACAAAGGCAAAAAATTAAAGACTGTTTCTACTGGTAATGGTCCAGTTGACGCCTGTTTTAAGGCAATTGATAAAATTACAGATGCTTCTGTACGGCTTCTTGATTATCGTCTGGAAGCAGTTACTCGAGGCAAAAACGCTCAAGGCACAGCGAATCTTAGTTTAATCCAAAAGGATAATAATTTTTCTGGCCAAGGTTCAAGTACAGACATTATTGAAGCCTCCATTTTAGCTTATATTAATGCCTTAAATAAAATTATATAGCTAACAATAATTTCTTTATTTGTTCCAACGAACCGAGACCCGTCCAAGGCGGGCAGGCGCGTCGTTAGGAGGAGGGTAAAATACTTAAAATATGAAAAAACAAATTGTAGTCATTCATGGTGGAAATCCTTATAACACATATGAGGAATACCTCACTTATTTAAAAAATTATGAGCTTGATTTTGAGAAACTCAAGAGAAAGGATTGGAAAGATACTTTAGGCGATAGGCTTGGGAAAGATTTTGAGGTGATTTCGCCCAAAATGCCAAACCCTATAAATGCCAAATATAATGAATGGGAAATTATATTCAACAAATTGGTTCCATTTTTGAATGATACCATCATATTCATCGGGCATTCTTTGGGTGGAATTTTTTTAGCGAAATATTTATCCGAAAATAAATTTCCTAAAAAAATATTGGCAACTTTCTTGATTTGCGCGCCTTACGACGATAAAGACGCAGACTATTCGTTAGTTGATTTTAATTTATCTAAAAGCTTAGAAAATTTTCGAAAACAAGCGGGTAAAATATTTATTTACCATAGCAAAGAAGATGTCGTAGTTCCTTTTGCTGATTTAGAGAAATACAAAACTGCCTTGCCAGAAGCGAAGATACTGATTTTTGAAAATAGGGATCATTTCGACCAAACCGAATTTCCAGAGTTAGTTAAGGATATTAAAGATTTAAATTAAAACCCGACCGAAGCGCGTCGGTAGGGGAGGCCAAAAATCGCCAAAACGGCGGTTTTTTGATAAAATTAATAAATATGAAAAATAATTGGCACGCAAAAACAATTTCTGAGGTTCTCTCAGCTTTCTCTTCGGGTGAACGCGGTTTAACGAAAGAGGAAGCAATCAACCGTTTCCAAGAATATGGCCCCAACAAACTTCCCCAAGGGAAGGTGGATAGCTTTCTTGTTATTTTCTTTCGGCAATTTCAAAGTCCTCTGATTTATATTCTCTTTGTGGCGGCGGGCGTTGTCTTTACGATGGGAGAAGTTGTTGACGCTTCAATTATCTTTGCGGTACTTCTTTTTAATGCGATTGTGGGAACCGTTCAGGAAGGCAAGGCACAAAATACACTCCTCGCCTTAAAAAGGTTCGCTGAAACTTCGGCAACTGTATTACGAGACGGAAAGGAATTTATAGTCCCAGATACCGAGGTAATACCTGGGGATATTATTGTATTACAAGAAGGAGAAAAAGTGCCGGCTGATGCACGGATTATTTTTGGCAATACCCTCAAGATAGATGAGGCAAGTCTCACTGGAGAATCAGAGCCAGTGACTAAAACCAATATCGTATTGCCAGCCGACAATCTGCCAGTGGCGGATCAGAAAAATATGGTATTTAAGGGTACGCACATTTTGAGTGGAAACGGCACTGCTGTTATTGTGGCTACCGGACTTGCAACAGAAATCGGAAAAATTGCACAAAAGATCTCCGTCGTTGATACCGAGATTCCTCTAAAAACCAATATTCGTTATCTTTCTCGTGTTATTATTGTTACGGTAGCCGTCATTAGCACATCACTAATTGTTCTCGGCGTTCTTTCTGGTAAATCTCTCAAAGAAATGTTTACCACTGCGGTAGCACTTTCGGTCTCTATAATCCCAGAGGGTTTGCCGATCGTGATGACTCTTGTTTTGGCAACGGGCGTCTGGAGAATGTCAAAGCGCAATGTGCTAGTGAAGCGATTGCAAGCAGTGGAATCATTGGGGCAAACAAAAGTTATTGCTGTGGATAAAACTGGAACGCTCACTAGAAACGAGATGGTTATTCAGCGCGTGTATGTGGACGGCAAAATTTTTGAAATCATGGGCAGTGGATATGAACCAAAAGGCGAGGCGACTTTTGATGGTAAAATTATTGATCCCTTGAATCACCCCGAGCTGCTTTTTAGCGGAAGAATCGCGGCATTCTGCGCCAACGCCCGGCTCTCATTTTTAGAAGAAATCAAGACATGGAAAGTTGCCGGTGACCCGATAGAGGCGGCGATGTTGGTGTTTTCGGAAAAAATCGGATTCAGGCACGAGACATTAGAACAGGACACGCCGAGAATTTTTGAGTCACTATTTGATTACCGGAGAAAATATCATGTCACAATTCGAGTAGTTGACGAAAAAAATTTCCTTACTATCGTCGGCGCACCGGAGAAAGTGCTTACTCTTTGTAAAAAATTCTGGCATAAAGATAAAATCGAGGCTCTTAACGAAGATAAGAAAAAGGAACTCGAGGCAGTATTTCATAAACTTGCGCAAAACGGTTTTCGGGTAGTGGCCTATGCCATCAATCCCGATATTGACCGAAGTGTTGATCCAGACGCGATGCCCCCACTCACTTTCGTTGGTTTTTTTGGTATGAATGACGCACTTCGTCCCGAAGTTAAAGAAGCAATGCAAAGAGTACGAGCGGCGGATATGCGCGTGGTAATGATCACGGGCGATCACCGTCTCACGGCGCAGGCAATTGCGAAAGAGGCAGACATTTGGCGCGAAGGCGATAGTGTTCTTACTGGGGAAGAAATCGATATAATGTCGGACGAGGAGCTGGCGGAGAAACTCGCCCGCACCACCGTCTTTGCACGGGTTACGCCGGATCATAAATTTCGCATTATTCAGGCCTATCGTAAACGAGGTGAAATCGTAGCCATGACCGGAGACGGCGTGAATGACGCGCCATCGCTTGTAGCGGCTGACCTTGGCGTTGCGATGGGGAAAATCGGAACAGAGGTAGCAAAGGAAGCTTCGGATATAGTGCTTCTCGACGACAACTTCGCAAGTATAGTCTCGGCCGCTGAAGAAGGCAGAGGGATTTATAAGACAATTAAAAAAGTCATTCTTTATCTTTTTTCCACGAGCGTGGGCGAAGTATTAGTCATTGCCGGCGCGCTTGTCTTAGGATACCCGCTACCCCTTCTCGCCGCTCAAATCATCTGGCTTAATTTTGTCACTGACGGCTTCCTTGATGTTGCTCTCGCTATGGAGCCAAAAGAAAAAGGACTAATGCAAGGAAAATTTGAGCGGCCAAAAAAATGGATTGTGGACGGACTTATGGCGCAGAGAATGTTCTTTATGGCATTACCGATGGCTATCGGAACACTCTATCTTTTCAAAGGATATTTTGAAACTGATCTTGCTAAAGCTTGGACAATATCATTGACGACGCTTGCAGTGTTCCAATGGTTCAATGCCTGGAACTGTCGGCATGGATCAAAATCCATATTCCAGATGAATCCCTTTTCCAATAAATTCTTGGTGGGCGCAACGCTTACTGTTATCTTCTTACAACTTTTAGTAGTTTATAATCCACTAATGCAAAAGTTTTTGCGCACTGTGCCACTCGAGCTCTCGGAATGGCTGATGATCGTGCCGATTGCCGCTTCCATCGTTCTTGTTGAGGAAATAAGAAAATTCTTTTATCGAAGGAAAATTAACTTGGATGTCAAAGAATCTGTATAAAATCATCAAAGAGTCCATCGCTAAAAAACCGAAAATTAAAAAGGCAATCGGCGTCTTTTTGATTACTTTGGGAATGCTTGCTTTCGTCACGCCCTTTACGCCCGGCTCGTGGCTTATTTTTGTTGGACTGGGAGTTCTTGGACTTTGAATGTTATTTTGGGATAAAATAAAGGCGTGGTTTCAAAAACATGACTCCAGACAAACAAAGTAAAATAAAAAGAATTATTTTCATTGTCGTCATAATCTTCGTTCTCGTCTCTTTTGTCTTACCGCTTGCGATGGGATATTAGCAACTGAGGAAAAATTTGCTATAATATAATCATTATGACTATTCCAAAGTATCTTACACGGATCTCCTTTATCGGGCTTCTTGTCGTCTTTTTTCTACTTTCAAGTGTTGTCGCTTTTGTTACTGATTGGTGGTATTTTTCCGAGGTTGACTACACTCAAATTTTTATTAAGTCTCTGATCGCTAAAATAGTGCTGTTTTCGGTAACGGGAATTTTTGTCGCCGTTTTTTTGCTTACCAACTTCTTTTTAGCGATTCGCTCAAAAATCTCCTGGACGGCAATTTTACCGGAGGCGTTAGTCGGCCGGCCGGTGAATGTTGACAGTCGCATTATTAAAAAATTGGCCGTTGTTTTTAGTTTGGTAATTGCGCTATTTTTCGGACTGGTGGCGGCGGCTAATTGGCAAGAGGTCTTAAAATTTATTTCGGGCGCGGCTTTTGGCGCGGCAGACCCTATTTTTAATAAAGACATCGGATTTTATATCTTCTCTCTCCCCGTTTTGCAAGTGGGTCTTGGTTTCGCGAAAACACTCGTTATCTTGGCACTGATCGGTTGCGCGATCATATATTTTTTGCGAGGCAGCCTTCATTTCTCGGGTTTGTCTATGCGGGCAGGTATGCAGTCACTTAAGCGACTGCAAATAGGGCGCGCAACGAGAATCCATCTTGGCATCTTGCTCGCAATTTTTCTGGCAACCATTGCCGCCGGGGTCTACCTTTCTCGCTTTTCACTACTGACGAGTCAGGATGGTTTAGTATTTGGCGCGACGTACACAGACGTAACCATGAGAATATTCATGCTTTGGATCTCAATGGTTGCAGCTCTACTTGCGGCAGTTTCGGCCATCTTTTGGGCATGGAAGGGAAAGTTGTCGCCGCTTATCGGAGCAGTTTCTTTGTATGTTGTCTTGGGACTCGCCGGAGCGGTGATTCCGTCTCTTGTCCAAAAACTGGTAGTTGCCCCCAATGAGCTCGTGAAGGAAACGCCGTTTATTAAGTATAATATCGCCGCTACCCGTCAGGCGTTTGCACTTGATAAAATTGAGGAACGAGAAATCTCGGGAGATAAACCCATCACCGCGGCTGATATCTTGGACAATAATCTCACGGTTAAAAATGTACGGCTTTGGGATAGGAAACCACTTTTATCAACTTTTTCCCAGATACAAGAAATCAGAACCTATTACGAGTTTGCCGAAGTTGATAATGATCGTTATATCATTGATGGAGAAATCCGTCAGATTATGCTTTCCCCGCGGGAGTTGGCTTCGGCCAGCTTGCCGAATAGAAACTGGATCAATGAGCGATTGACGTTTACGCATGGGTATGGCGTAGCAGCCGGACCGGTCAATCAAGTCACTCCCGAGGGCTTACCGGTTTTATTCGTTAAGGATTTACCGCCTAAATCGGATATGAAAGAGCTTGAAATTTCGCGTCCAGAGATCTACTTTGGCGAGCTTTCGAACGACTATGTCATCACAAAAACCAAATCTCTCGAGTTCAACTATCCAAAAGGCGAAGAAAATGTCTACGCAACATATGAAGGCACGGGTGGGGTGGAGATGAACTCTTTCATCAAGCGTGTCTTTTACGCAGTAAAATTCAAATCGCTTAAACTGCTTTTGTCCAACGATATAACCAGTGAGAGTCGTATTCTGTATTACCGTACTATTGCCGAAAGAATCGCCAAAATCGCGCCGTTTTTGACTTTTGACCGAGATCCTTATATCGTTATTGCCGACGGCAAGGTGTATTGGATCGCCGATGCCTATACCACAAGCGACTGTTATCCTTATTCTCAACCGTTACGGTTGAACGGCAAGAACGTAAATTACGTGAGAAACTCGGTAAAAGTGGTGGTTGATGCGTATAATGGCAGCGTTGTCTTCTATCAAGCGGACGCAGAGGACCCAATTTTAAAAACATACGCCACGATTTTCCCCGGAACATTTCGGCCGATGTCAGAGATTCCAGAGAGCCTGGTTTCTCATTTGCGCTATCCCGAAGATATTTTTACACTGCAGACCGCCGCGTATTTGGTCTACCATATGGATGATCCGCAGATTTTTTACAACAAAGAGGACCAATGGGAAATTCCGGCCATTGCGTCAGAGGGAGAAACGATGTTGCCCAGGCATATTATTATGAAGTTGCCGGGAGAGAAAAATGAGGAATATGTTTTGATGTTGCCTTTTACTCCCCGCGCAAAAGACAACCTGTCCGCCTGGATGGTCGCCCGTAACGATGAAGAAAGCTACGGCAAGTTGTTGGTCTATCGTTTTCCTAAAGACAAGCTTGTTTTCGGACCAAAGCAGATCATCGGACGCATCAACCAGGATCCGGTGATTAGCCAGCAGATTTCGCTTTGGAGTCAAGGCGGGTCACAGGTAATCCAGGGTCCACTTTTAGTTATTCCGATTGAGGAATCGCTTTTATATGTGCGCCCGCTCTATCTCAAGGCCGAAGCCGGAAAAATTCCAGAGCTCAAACGGGTAATTGTGGCGTATGAAAATAAAATTGCCATGGAAGAGACGCTGGAAGAGGGGTTATCGAAAATCTTTGGCATAGGAGTAGCGGGGAAACCGCAAGGAGGAAGTACAGTAATAAAATCGCAGTTACCGCCAACCCAAGATGAAGAGGAACGCATACGAAGAGCGGCAGAAGTATATGAGGAGGCGCTCCGAGCGCAAAGAGATGGCGATTGGGCGCGCTACGGCGAGGCAATAAGGCGTCTGGGAGAAATTCTTAAACAATAATATTAACCCTTTCAAGTCCTTGCTCTTAATGTCTCTTTTTTCAACTCACCCGCCGGTAGAAGAAAGGATAAAGATCCCTTTTCCGAATGGCGAAAGCTATGAACAGGCGGTGGCAAGAGTTCAGGGTTTCTATAAAGAACTTGGAAAGAAGTACCCTGATAAAATCGTCTTGATAGTCGGCCATCGAGCTACTCAATATGGGCTAGATAATTTAGTTGGGGGAAAGACTATTGAAGAATGCCTATCGGTGCCATTCAAATGGCAATCATTCTGGGAATATCAGCTTTAGAGAACGAGACACTCTGCTGTCTCAAATGAGACATTCCCGATGGTGCCTTCCCGTGTCTCATTTGTCTCATTTTAGCTTCAAAACACCCCGACCGAGAGGCATTATGAGACATCCTTAAAAGTCGTTGAATTTACCCTTAAAACCAGGGTTCTGGACCACAGTTGCCAGCAGTCTCGTGAGCCCTTCGAGGGACCGAAACGCCTCATATTTTGGAAACGGTTCGAGAAATCTAAAGCCGTACCCGTCTAGAACATCGAACTTTATTCGGGGCGCAACTTCACCGATTTATCGCCAAAGGGGCGGTTTTTTGGTAGAATAAAATTATGATTAAAGCTGTAATCTTTGATTTAGGTTTAGTATTGGTCACATACGAATGGTTATTGATATGTGCAAAAATTGCTAAAGAAATAAATAGCACTCCAGAGAGAATAAAAGAGATTATACTCCCTATTTTTAGTAAATGGTGCGCAAATGAAACTAATGAAGAAGGATTTTGGCAAAAATTTGAAAGACAAACAGGGAAAAGATTGTCTAGCGATTTTACTAAAGATTTCTGGGCTAAAGAATATAAAGAACGGTCTAAAGAAATCAGGGGTACATGGGAGATTGCAAAAGCGCTAAAAAAAGAGGAATTCGCTTAGCCCTTCTATCAAACATTCCTGACCTTCATGTTTTAATTAATGAAGAGATAGGGAGATTTAAAAAGCTAAGAGATATAGGATTTGAAGCTTTCATTTATTCTTACGAAGTAGGTTGCGAAAAGCCTTGTCCTCAAATATATGAGGTTACACTTAAGAGACTACAGCTTTCAGCCGAAGATTGCGTTTTGATAGATGATAAACTTAAGAATATTGAAGGAGCTGAGAAATTAGGGATAAAAGGAATTCTTTTTCAAGCCCCCGAACAATTAAAAGAAGATTTAACCAAATTAGGAATATTATAGATAAAATTTTTGCTGAGTACGGTTCGAGAGGCCGAGGCGCGATCCTCAATATGCCCAAAAAATCTCCTGGAAAATATTGGTCTGATTATGTGACGAAATATAGCATCGCTCTGGACTTGGAAGAAGGCGTTTTCACTTGGAAAGACCCCAAACGTATTGCCAAATCCTTAAAAATGTCGGCGGAAATGAGTATGCGCCGAAAGACAACGCCGTTTCAGTCCGCTATGTCTATGCTTAATTTTTATATTAACCGTGCCGGTAAAAACCTGCCCCGCCAACAAAAGAAAGTTTTAGAACAGGCGAAAAAAGAACTTCGTCAGGTTTTCAACAAAAAATAATTTTAAAATCTGTGCTAGAAAAATCGCCCCATACACTAACTTGTCGGGCGGTTTTTATTTGACCAAAACAACTAACTGTGATAGAAAAAATGTGGAGGAGGGATAACCTCCTTTTAATGTTCCTTTAAAACCGTATCGAAAGATACGAAAATATAAAATACAGAAAAGAAAAACGTGGAGGTAGAAAATGTTGCACTTATTCTTAGGACAGAACGACCATTCGGAGCACTGTTTCAACGTCGAAACTTCTGAACCCTTGGATTCTGATGAACTCCTGATATTAACGCAGATCTTGGCAAGCGGCTTTATCCCGGAGACGGTTTCTTTAAAAACTGGCCTGGAAAGTCAGAACGTAGTTGAGTTAGGCCCGCGCATGAATTTCGCCACGGCTTATTCAACTAACATTGTTTCCATCTGCCATGCCTGCGGGCTGAAAAAGATTGTCCGCATTGAGCGATCCCGAAGATATCCAATAACCGGGACTGATGAGGAGAAATTCATCCGGGAAAATCATGACCGGATGACCGAGTGCGTCTATCCCGAACCGTTATTGTCTTTCAAGGTGAAGACGGAAACAGAACCGGTTTACACCATCCCTTTAGCGGAAAAAGGACCTGACGCCCTTTTGGAAATTCCGGGATTGGCGATGGATACAGCTGACAGAAAGTTCTACTACGATTACTTCGTAAAACAGGAAAAAAGAAACCCGACAATCGTGGAAGTGATGGACCTGAACAACGCCAACAGCGAACACTCCCGTCACGGCTATTTCAAGGGAAAACAGATTATCGACGGCAGGGTTATGTCTGAAACGTTGATGGAAATCGTCCAGTCGACTTTCAAAGTCAATCCTGCCAACACCTTGCTTGCTTTTTACGACAACTCCTGCGTGATCAAGGGACACATCGTTCAGACCATTTTTCCCGAGAATCCCGGAAAACCATGTTCGTTCACTAAAACAAAGGTAAAATACCATCTCACTTTGACCGCGGAAACTCATAATTTTCCGACTGGTGTGGCCCCAAAACCTGGAGCCGATACCGGAACAGGGGGAAGAATCAGAGACGGGAAAGCTACCGGCAGAGGAGCCGAAATTATCGCGGGAACCGCCGGCTATTGCGTTGCCAACCTACTCATACCTGGTTATGATTTGCCGTGGGAAGATCAGGCAAGCGCATATCCTTTTGATTTGGCCCGGCCTTTGGAAATTGAGATTCAAGCGAGCAACGGGGCCAGCGATTACGGGAACAAAATCGGAGAGCCTGTTATTGCAGGATTCACGCGTTCTTTTGATCTACGGATCCCGGGTGGTCAGCGATGGGCGTGGATAAAACCGATAATGTTCACCGGCGGCATCGGCCAGATTGACAACAGAGGTCTTTATAAGGAAGAAGCCGAAAAAGGCATGCTGATAGTGCAAATTGGAGGGCCAGCTTACCGGATCGGTTTCGGCGGAGGAGCTGCGTCCAGCAAGCTTCAGGGAGAGAATGAAACAAAGCTGGATTTCGACGCAGTTCAAAGGGGAGATGCCGAGATGGAGCAAAAGGCCAATCGCGTTCTTCGCGCTTGCGCCGAGATGGGAGATAAAAATCCCATTATAATAGTCCATGACCAGGGTGCTGGCGGTCCAGCCAACGTTTTAAAGGAACTGGTTGAAAAAGCCGGAGGAAGAATTGAAATCAGGCGGATAATTCTCGGTGACCCTACGCTTTCGGTGGTTGAAATCTGGGTGGCCGAATACCAGGAACGCTACGGCCTGATAATCTCGGAGGATCGCATTGAAGAATTCAAGGAAATCTGCGAAAGAGAAAAGGTGAATTGCGAGATTCTGGGAGAAGTAACCGGCGAAGGCCGCTTTATCGTCCATGACGAAGCGAATGATTCCAATCCGGTAGATCTTGATCTGGAAAAAGTCTTGGGACGCATTCCTCAGAAAACTTTCGGAGACAGCAAATCGGAATATTCTTCTGTACCCGTGGAGCTGCCTCAGGACATCACGGTCAAAGACGCGCTTTACCGTGTTCTACGAAACCTGGCAGTCGGTTCCAAAAAATTTCTGACCAATAAAGTTGACAGAAGCGTCACGGGATTGATTGCCCGGCAACAGTGTTGCGGACCGCTCCAGCTTACGGTCGCAGATGTGGCAGTGGTTGCTCAAAGCCATTTCGGAAAACGGGGAATTGCAACTTCCGTCGGGGAACAACCAATCAAGATGCTCTTGGACTCAAAGGCAGGAGCCAGGATGGCGGTTGCTGAAGCTCTGACCAATATGGTCTGGGCTAAAATCAGCAGATTGGAAGACGTTAAGTGTTCGGCAAACTGGATGTGGGCTGCCAAACTTCCCGGCGAAGGTGCCGCAATATATGACGCGGCGTGCGCAATGAGAGAGATGATGATTACACTTGGCATTTCCATTATTCGGGGCAAAGACAGCCTGTCCATGGCGACTAAAGTTGGGGACGAAATCGTAAAATCTCCCAGAGAGCTCGTCGTTTCCGCTTATGCTCCGGTGCCCGACATCACGAAAGTCATTACCCCCGACATCAAAAGACCGGGCCGGAGTGAGTTGATTTTTATCGACCTTTCAGGAGGTAAAACTCGTCTCGGAGGCTCCATCTTAGCTCAAACCTATAACCAGATTGGCGACGAGTCCCCAGACATTGATGACCCAAACATGTTAAAACGAGCCTTTCTCGCAGTTCAGCAACTCATATCAAAAGACCTCATTTTATCCGGCCACGACGTAAACGACGGAGGTATGATTACTGCTCTCCTGGAAATGGCCTTTGCTGGCAACTGCGGACTGGAAATCGGATTGAACGGCCTTGGGGATCCCTTGAAAAAACTTTTTGCGGAAGAAGCAGGTTTGATAATTGAATGCGGGCTTGCCGAAATCGAAGATGTGCAGGAGATACTGTATTCCTCTGGGTTGCAGTCCTTCGTCATCGCGGGAACCGAGGAAGAAAAAAATATTACCATCGGTTGCGATTCTAAGATTGTCCTCAAGGAAAAAATGCCGGTTCTGCGCCAGTGGTGGGAAGAAACTTCTCATCAAATCGAAAGATTGCAAGCAAATCCTGAATGTGTTGATGAAGAAAACAAAAACCTTCTCTACAGACAAGGGCAGACATACATTATTCCTTTTGAGCCCAAGCCGACTTCGGCCTACATTCTAAAGAAAACAGCCAAGCCGGAAGTCGCGATACTCCGCGAAGAGGGAAGCAACGGCGACCGCGAAATGACATCCGCTTTCTATCAGGCGGGATTTAGTCCTTGGGATGTCACTATGACCGATCTCATCGGCGGCCGCATTAATCTGGAACGATTTCGGGGATTGGTGGCTGTGGGAGGATTCTCATACGCCGATGTTCCGGAAAGCGCAAAAGGGTGGGCGGCGACCATCAGATTCAACGAAAAGCTCAGAAAAGCGTTTGATGATTTCTTCAATCGCAACGATACGTTTTCTCTGGGCGTATGCAACGGCTGCCAGCTTTTCACGCTTATGGGCTGGGTGCCTTTTCAAGGACTCGGCGACAAAGAACAGCCGAGGTGCATTAGAAACACTTCCGGGAGATTCGAGTCGCGTTGGGTTTCCGTCAAAATTTATCCGAGCCCAGCGATTATGCTTCGGGATATGGAAAATTCCATCCTCGGAATATGGGTTGCCCACGGCGAGGGCAAGATAGTTTTCCCGGATGAATTCTGGCTGGAAGAAGTTTCGAACGAGCATCTCGACCCTATTCATTATGTGGATGAAGGAGGCTTTTCCACAGATGAGTATCCCTTTAATCCGAACGGATCGAGGAAAGGCATTGCTGCTCTTTGTTCGCCTGACGGACGGCATATTGCAATGATGCCTCATCCTGAAAGAGCGTTTCTGAAATGGCAATGGCCCTGGATGCCCGAGCTTCTCAATAAAAAGCTTGAAGCTTCTCCTTGGCTCAGAATGTTTCAGAACGCCAGACAATGGTGCGAAGAAACAAAGTAATAAGATAGCGGAGGGCTATCAAATAAAGCCCTGTCGGTCAATGACTGACAGGGCTTTTCTTTATCTGCTCTGGCAAGGTGCTCATTTTATGTTAGAATAAAGTGGCACGTAAATTAGTACGTAAATCTAAAAATATGATTATCAAAGAAATATTAAATCGAAGGTCGGTCAGGGAATACAAGCCCGATGAGGTGTCCGAGAAAGATATTACTGAAATTATCAAAGCAGGGCAATTTGCACCAACCGCTCACGATAATCGGGCCATTGATTTTATAGTTATTAAAAATCAAGAAACTAAAGATAAGATTTTTGAAATAGTCAGTCAGGAATTCGTCAAAGAGGCACCAGTATTAATAATCCCTGTCATTGACACTACCAAGACCAACTGCCCGGTTGAGGATTTAGCCGTTGCTTCGGAAAATATGTTCTTGCAGGCCACGGCGCTGGGATTGGGAACCGTTTGGAAAAACTTACATCCTGATTGGACAGAAGAAGTAAAAAAATTGCTCGGAATTCCGGAACAATACAAAATTATCAATATCATTCCTGTCGGTTATCCACAAAACAAACCCGAACCTCATACCGATAAAGATTTTGACGATAAAAAAATCCACGAGGAAAAGTGGTAAAATTCGGCGAGAATCGTCTTTCCGCCCGAGCTCCGCTCGGGCTTGATTTTTTTCTGTAATTATCTAAACTTAAAAAAGGAGGAGGAACCTCTTTTATTTTTTATACAGGAGGTAAAAACACAGTATCATTTACAACTTTTTTTGGAATTGTAAAGAAAAAAACATTAAAAAGGAGGAAAGACAGAATTGAAAAACCTGAAAGTGCTGGTGATTGGTAGCGGAGGAAGGGAAGATGCCATAGTGTCTCTAATTAGTCGCAGCCCGCTGGTTTCTCTGGTTTTTTGCGCACCGGGCAACGACGGTATCGCCCAAAGACGAAAGGCCCATTGCCTGCCGAATCTTAAAGCAGATGACATCTGGGGTTTAAGAGATTTTGCTAAGGAGAATCGGATTGACTTGACAGTAGTCGGACCCGAGGCGCTATTGGTAGCTGGGATTGTCGATGGTTTTGAGGCCTGGCATTTAAGAATTGTTGGTCCTACCAAAGAAGCAGCCCGAATCGAAGGTAGCAAAGTCTTTGCCAAACGATTTATGGAAAGGCACGGCATTCCGACAGCTGACTTTATGATTTCTGATAATCCAGAAAGAGCCGCAAAATATGCCACAGCTAATTTACCCTGCTTTATCAAAGCCGATGGCTTGGCGGCAGGAAAGGGCGCCTTTCCTTGTCGCAAAGAGGAAGATGTCACCATTGCTATTAATCGAATCATGGTCGATAAGGAGTTTAAAGAAGGCGGAAATAGGGTAGTAGTGGAAGAGCTTCTGACTGGCGAAGAGGCAACCTTTCAGGTCTTAACCGACGGCTATACAGCCATCCCTTTATTAGCAACTCAAGACCACAAACCAGTTTTTGATGACGACCAGGGTCCCAACACTGGCGGCATGGGAGCTTATGCCCCTGCTCCAGTGATTACCAAAGAGATAGAGAAAGAAATCATGAGGACTATTATTTACCCGACTATTAACGGGATGAGAAAGGAAGGAAGACTCTACAAAGGATGTCTCTATGCCGGCTTGATGATTGTGGCAACTCCCAATGGTCCCAGACCAATAGTTCTCGAATTTAATTGTCGTTTCGGCGATCCTGAACTTCAGCCTTTAGTTCCTTTAATCAAGAACGACATTGTCCCCATATTCGTAGGGATTGCTAGAGGTGGGCTGCCCGAAAACGAGATTGAATGGTCAGAAGAAGCGGCCGTCTGCGTGGTGATGGCTTCTGGCGGTTATCCCGGCAATTACCAAAAAGGAAAAAATAAGGTAATCGAGGGATTAGACAAAGTGGCAAAAATGGAGAATGTCGAAATTTTCCATGCTGGCACCAGGAAGGAAGACGGTCTCTGGAAAACTAACGGTGGTCGAGTTTTGGGGGTAACCGCTAAGGGCAAAAATATTCAGAAGCCATCAACATGGTTTATCAAGCTAGTGGCTAAAATTTGCTGGGATGGCGTGCATTACCGTCAGGATATTGGCCAAAAAGCCATAAAGCGGCATGGGGTTCAAACTAAAATGGGGGTCTGAGAAAATCAGAACCCCAAATAACCGAGAATGGAGGAATGGCGGCAATGAATTCTATGTACTACGACCTCGAAGGTCCTATTTCAAGCCAGGATAACGCCCAAGCGGTTTGTAAGGAATATGTCAAAGATGGTGAGAAGGTCTTTTCGGTAATCAGTCGCTACGACGATATCTTAACATTGACCAATCGGGAAGGATATGAGCCTGGGGATACTTTGGCCTTGATAATTCCTTTCTTGATTGAGGCCGGAGTAACTGAAAATAATATCCGAGATGTTTCAGCCGAGGCTGGCCTGGTGGCAGGAATTCCCGAACTCTATGCTGAGTTAAAAAAAGAAAGTTGTCTTGTTTGGATTATTTCCACCAGCTATGAGCAGCACGCGCTATCAATCGCTGAGAGAGTTGGAGTCCCCGCTAACCGGGTCTATTGCACAAAGTTTCCGCTTGACCAACTTCAAGTGGAGAGTGGCAAAGGATATCTTTCCTTAGCTCGGGAAGTTCGAGAGAGAGCGGTCAAGCTTTATCGGGAAGACCTTGAATTCGGGAAGAACGATGAGGCAATAGTCAAACTATTCCACCGTTTCTACTGGGAGGAACTGCCCAAAACTAAATTGGGGCAGGCGATAGCTAAGGTTCGGGTAATTGGTGGTCGGCGGAAAGTCATAGCTCTTCAGGGAGCTATTATAGCCAATGACGGATATTACCTCCGTGACGCCTTCATTGTGGTTGACAGTATTACTGACTGGCGAATGGCCCAGGCAGTGGAAGCGACTGGCGGAATTGCCTTAGCTTGGAATGCCAACTGGTATGCGCTTCCTTGGTGTAGTTGCGGAGTGGCGGCAGTTGACGCCAGAGCAGTACAGCCGCTATTTAAAGCTTGGCGAGAAGGAGGCCGAACAGCAGTCAGAGAGTTTATGGAGTCAGCTCCAGAACCAAAAGATCCTGAAAATGGCCCATATTACCACTGGTTAGCTGGCAGAGATGAACCTTTTCAGCGGGAGATGCTCGAAGTTCATATGAGGCTCCGGAAAATTTGCCGGGGAGCAGAAGTAGCTAAATTAGGCTAGGGTCGTATCAAAACGATCATGGCGAGGGTAGAGTTAAAAACTCTACCCTTTTTATTTTATAATTCATTCCTCTCGTCTTATTTTCAAGTCCGCCAAGGCTTTTATACTGAGCTTGTCGAAGTATTGATTTTTTTCTGTAGGTTGGTATAATAATTTAAGAATCCGTTAAGCACCTTAAAAACTTGATAACGGAGAATAACGAAAAGAAGGAGATTCTGATGTATTTGGAATGTTGTCCAGACCAAGACTTAATATATAGTAGGGACGAATATCCAACCGCAAGGAAAGAGCACAAATGCTACGAGTGTGGCAGAATAATTAAGATAGGCGAGAAATACTTACGCTTTGTTGGCCTGTGGGATGACTGTCCTGACAATATCTTCCTTGCATTTAAAACGTGTTTAGAGTGCAAAAAAGATTGGGATGAGGTCCTAGAAGTTTTCCATAGAAATGGAGAGGAGGATGCTTGTAGGGTTTTTGGATCACTTAGTGAGGCTATCCAGGAGGCTTTCAATGAAGGGTTTTTAACTTTGAGAGACCGTCTTATAGAAAAATGGTTAGATACCTCAAAACTTTCGCCAGATGAAAGAGAGAACCATGGAAGTAAAGAGGCGGAAAGTAAAAAGGCGGTCGCCCAGATGAGAATTCATAGTCGTCCTCTTCTTTAAAAAAGGTAACCCTGTCTTATGGTAGTGCAATGGCAACATTAAAAGGAGGAACTTAAAAAAAAGCGGGCCGCTCTCGTATAGGGCGACCCGCTATTAATTTTCTATATTAAGTTTGGTAGAGACCCGGTCTCTATCATTTTTTATTCCACTCTTCTCACGTATTCGCCGGTTTCGGTGTTGATTTCGATTATATCGCCGGTTTCAATGAATAAGGGAGCGTTAGCGATAGCACCCGTTTCCAAAGTCACTTGCTTTGTTCCAGCTTGCGCTCGTTCTCCCTTAACTCCTGGCGGCGCTTCAACCACTTTCAGCTGAACTTTGATTGGTAAAGAAATATTAATTATTTTTCCTCCAAATTGCATTCCTTCAACAACTTGATTTGGTTTTAAAAATTGAGAGGCCTGACCGATAACTTCTTTTGGTAATTCAAAACGGAAAGATGGATTGTCTTCTTTGCAAAAACACATATTTTTCCCGATGTTGATATAAAAATTTTGCCTTTATTTTTTCAACCTCGGCTTCTTCAAAACTGTCTGAGGGGTGAAAAGTTTGCGAAATTACATTGCCGTTAATCAGGTTTTTTAGTTTTACCGCCAAAGTTGAATGCCCTCTACCCTTGAACATCAAAGAATGCTCAATTATTTCATGAGGTTGGTTATCAAAAATAATTTTTACCCCTGTTTTTAATTCCGGAAATTTAAATACTTCAAAACCCATTGTTAACGAGGCAAGGCCTCGTTTAAAACGAATTTATTTAAGAACTGCCAATAAAATCCTGGTGACCGCGAAGGAAATCTTCGGCGGACACTGGCTTTCCTCCCTCAAGTTGTAATTTTTCTAAAATTAAGCAATTTTTCCCGCCTTGAACCGCCAATTTTTTATCTTCGGTTAAAAAAACTTCGCCAACTTGTTTATCTGTTTGATTTGATAAAAAATCTGCCTCTAAAATTTTTAAAACCTTATCTTTATATTCAGTAAATACTCCTGGCTCGGGATTTAACGCCCCGATTTGTCCTTCAATATCTTTGGCTGGTTTTTGCCAGTCAATTTTTCCGTCATCTTTGGTTAAAATTTTTGTGTAAGTTGCCTTTTGTTCGTTTTGCTCTTGGGAAGAAATTGTTCCGGCAAATAATTTTGGAATGGTTTGAATGAGCAACTCTGCTCCAATTTCTGCTAATTTGTCGTGTAATTTTTTAAATGTTTCTTTCTCATCAATTTTTACTTCTTTCTGAATAATTATCGGCCCGGCATCCATTTTTTCTGAAAGGCGCATGATAGTTACTCCTGTTTTCTCGTCACCATTCAAAATCGCGTACTGAATAGGGGAGGGGCCGCGATATTTCGGCAAAAGAGATGGATGAACATTAAGACAGCGATATTTGGGAATTTCTAAAATTTCTTTTGGAATGATATGACCGTAGGCGGCAACAATTATGAGAGCCGGTTTGATTTTTCTAATTTCTTCTTCCCAGTTTTTTAATTTTTCAGGCTGGACGACAGGGATATGATAATTCCCTGCTAAAACTTTTACTGGCGGTGGGGTTAAAATTTGCTTTCTACCAACCGGCTTATCCGGCTCAGTAATAACCAAAAACGGCTTATGGCCCCTTTTTATAAGCCTCTCTAAAACAATCGCCCCAAATTCCGGGGTTCCTATAAAAACAATTTTCATTTCATTGTTCTCCATTCTATTTCGGTTTCTTTAGCGGCGAACTCAAGCCAATCGCCTTCAGGCGAAATGACATACCATTTGCGATGGGTTTGACTCCAAACCATCGGATTGCCCTGAAAATAAGGCTTTTTAACTATTTCTTTCGGCTTTAATCTGCCCAATTCCAGCCATTTTTTAAAAACCGTTTCAATGCCGTAGTCCAGCCCTCGAGATTTCGCCCATTCAGCCACTTTGCTCATGGTTTCTTTCGCTTTTTCTATTGAACCCGCCAGTACTAAAAGCTGTTTGGCGGGTTTTGTGAATCTTGAATAGATAATTTTTTCCTTTTTGGCGCTTTGTTTCAGTTCATTCAAAGAAACATCTTTAGTTTTGAAAAAATGGGTAATAACGGCACGGATGGCTGTTTTTTCTTTTAATTCTTCGTAATACTTAATTTTCCCTTTCTTCAAATATTCCTCAATCTTTTTGGCAATGCTTTCTCCCACTCCTGAAATTTCTTTAAGCGCCTTGATACCTCCTTTTTTGTAGATTAAGACAATATCTTCTTTAAGATTCTCAATGGATTCGGCCGCCTTTCTATAAGCCCTCGGTTTAAAAGGTATGCTGTTTATTTCCAGCATTTCTTCAATCTCATGTAAAATTTTAGCAATTTCTTTGTTTTTCATATGTATTTTTCGACAGTGAATTTGTAAATTATGATTTTCTCTGTTTGCGGGTCTATTCCGCCTTTTTGACAGGCAATGGAAATTTGTTTTTCAATTGTATCTACGCCTTCCAAATCCGGCAATAAAAGCCCGGTTTTTTGATAGGATTTGGGAGCAGTATTAAATATCACATCTGAACCGGACGCAAATCCCTGGCTCTTTACAATGATACCATATTTTTTCGGGTCTAATTCCTTGATATCTTTAACCGGTTCCGGTTCGCTTAAAATAGAAACTTCGTAAGAAAGATAGGGGAGTTCTTCTTTTGAAATTGGCCCAAAGCGATAATCTTCAGTCGCTGCCGCAATGGCATTTTGAATAATTTCTTCAGCAATATTCTTTCTCGTCGGCAAATAAGTCCCGATGCAACCGCGAAGTTCGCCATCTTTCTCAATCGTCACAAATGCCCCAGCTTTTCGCTGGGAAAATTCTTTCGGCAAATCCTTTGGCGACTCAATAATTTTTCCTTCTTTGATATAATTTTCCACCGCTTGCTTCGCAAGCAAAACTAAAGGATTCATAATTTTAAAATTTTCCCCCAAGATTTTTTAGTGTCGTCTTCTCCAATGGTTTCTAATGTAATGTATCTATTATAATCAATTTTGTTCAGTAAATTGAAAAATGCCTTAATATCTAAGTCGCCTTTCCCTAGAGCCAAATGAGCCCCTCCTTTTAAAACTGCGTCGTGAAGATGAACATCTAAAATTGAATTTTTATATTTCCTTAAAAATTTGGAGATTTCGTTTAACCTCTCTCCATTTTGAAAAGCATGACCCATGTCCAGTGTAAAATTAAGCCAAGGAAGTCGTTTCTTCAAATAAGACAAGGTCCTTAAGAAAAGTGGGGTAGTGGATTTGAACGCCTCTTTCTTCTGCCGGAAGATTTTCAATCGCAAAAGTTATCTTTCCTTTATAATTTTTCTTAATTTCCCCAAAGTTTTTAATCAATAATTCTACTGCGACTTTTTTGGAGCTGAATTTGGTTGTCGTTCCACAATGGAAAGTAACGCATTTTGCTCCAAGATTTTCAGCGATTTTTAAAGTTTTAAGATATAAATTAAGGGTGATATCCCTGATTTCCTGATGGGGCGAAATCAAACTGAGATGGACAAAAGGTGCATGAATTATAATTTCATATTTTTTAAGTGCAGATTTTAAAAATTTCAATTCGGCTACAGTTAAATTTTCTTCCAGCCAAATCTCAATATGATTCACTTTTGTCAAAGAATTAATAAAATCAATCTGTTTTTTCCAGTCTTTTTTATCTTTTGAAATAATATTTAGAAAAACACCTTTACTATACATATTTTTAATTTCCCTAATTTTTAGCATTATTTAATATTTCTTTTATTCTTTCGGCTTCTTTTTTGACGACTTCGGTATCATATTCGCCAGAGTGGGCGGCGGTTCCTTCATAACTTGGCGCTTTTTGATCTAAATGTAAATCAAAAATCAAATCGCCATTTTCTGTTTTTATATAAAGATGAAACCTCGGGTATTTATCGCCGTTTATTAATCTTACAAAAACATATTCCGACCTCGCTTCATTTTTTCCTAAAGAATGATAACCGATTTGCCTCGTTATATTGTTAATATTATCTTTTAACGGTCCTTTTAATATCAAATTTCATAATTTAAAATTCGCGACTAAATAGCCGACGCCGAAGGGGCCTTCGTAAGAGAAAATTTCGGGTTGCCATTTGAGGCCGTTTAGCACGCCTAATAAAATTATTACTGAGCGATAACCGCATTCGCCGGCTTCCTCAATAAAATTGGGGTTCATCTTTAAAATTCCCTTAACGTCTTTTTTCTTCAAAAGCTCAGCTAATTTCTCGTCAAATTCTTTGCCCCGCGGGCTGTAGCCCGCGGGCGCATCAGAAGTTAAACGATGCGACAAGTCGCCACTAGCTATGATTCCAATTCTTGTTTCAGGCTTCATGTTACATGTTTCATAAAGCATTTGGCCAAATTTAAAATGAGTTTCTAAATCTAAATAAGAATAGGCGATGGGAACTACTTTGAAGTTGGGATGTTTTTGAGAAAGATAATAAAGTGGCACTAAAACTCCGTGGTCGAGTTCGTCGATATCGGCTAATCGTAGAGGAATTTTTGCTGTTTGGCATTCTTTTCCAATTTTTTCAACAAGTTCTAAATCATTTTTAAAAATTAACTCTGTGTCAGAATCGCCAAAATTGTAAAAATGACCGGCCAGAGTAGGGGATTGGTTAATTGTAAAACAATTATAATCAACCGGCCCGTGAGGAGAAATAACGATAACTGTTTCTGGCTTCGCCTCGGCAAACTTTTCAGCTAACTTTTCCATTCCTTCAATGGTTTTTTTAACTAATTTCAAATCAGCCGGCGCACCAATCGTCGGCACAATAATCGGAGGATGAGGAGTAATTGAGGCAAAAATAATTGGCATGTTAAGCGTTTTTATTAAAAATCTCTAAAAGGTCAGAGAATTTATTAATCTTTATGTCGGCCTTTTTAGGTTCATCTTTGCCGTAACCATACAAAGCTCCCACCGATAAAGCGTTATTTTCACGAGCAGCCAATACATCATGGATTTTGTCTCCGATCACGGCGACCTTGAGGCCGGGAAATTTATTCATAATCTTTCTGATTAATTCGCTTTTTGACAAATTATTTTCGCCATGGCACTCTGCGTAATCAAAAGACTGCTCTATGCTTAGTTTGGAAAGCGTGCCGTCAAAGTATGCTTTTGCACAATTACTGCATAGTGCCAGTTTATAACCACGTTTTTTCAAAATATCCAATGTTTCAACAACGCCTGGAAATGCCGTCGTAAATTCTGGAAATTTGGGATCGTATTTTTCCGCCACTTCTTTCCATCGAAAAGCATAGTCTGGACCCAAAATATTTTTAAAAAACTTTTCAGTTGGTTCCCCTAAGTTTTTTCTTATGTCTTCCTCTGTAAGTGAATTCTTTATTCCCATATCTAAAAAAGCCTTTTTCATCACTAAAAATGTGGCTTTATCAGATTGAGCAATAGTTCCATCTAAATCAAAAATTAATAGGCCGATATCTTCTGGATTAATCATTTTATTTTAAAATTATTGTTTTATTACTGAATGCAGATTCTATTTTTATTTTTCGGTTTCCGGAAACTACTTCGCCAATAATACCGGTTTTAAAATCTTTTATTCCTGCTAAAACTCCTCTCGCGTCTTTTGGGTTGACTGACAAAATGAAACCAATACCACAATTAAAAATTTTATACATCTCTTTTTCTGGAACTCCTTTTTTATACAGTTCTCTAAAAATTGGTTGAGGTTTTAATTTATGGTCTCTTTTTATTTTTGCATCAGCATTACCTAATAAATCTTTTAATTTTGTAAAAGCTCCGCCAGTGATATGTACTATCCCATGAATATCAATTTTTTTAATTAAAGAGAAGATCGTGTCGGAATAAATAAAAGTTGGGTTAGTAAATTCAAGGCGATAACTTTTTCCAAAAATCTCTCTAATTTTTGAAAAACCATTTGAATGTAGTCCGTTACTTCCGATTCCGATTAGAACGTCGCCAACTCGAAATCTATTTTCTTTAGGTTTTTCGACAAAACCGAGCATCGTTATACTCAATTCCATACCTTCCATATCGTTATGAATTGCCGTTTCACCACCCAAGACAGCAATTTTTCTTTTTTTACATTCCTGGGAAAGATATCCAATTATTTTTAAAACCGCTTTTTTGTCATCTCTGGGTAAAAATAGATGGTTCAAAATGGCATAAGGCTTAGCGTTCATTAAAAGAAGATCATTCAAATTCATTGCTAAGGCATCTAAAACGGCGTTTTTGAAGGTTCTTTTTTGCCAATGATAAATACCTTTTGTCCCAACCCCATCAGAATGGCAATATTCGGGCAATGAAAATTTCTTTTTAACAATTTGGTTCTTAACCGAAATGTAAGGCGTGTTCCAAGTTTTTTGAATTAATTTTAGAATTTCTTTTTTATAAGGTTTTGTTGAATCGTACATTACTTCAAAATTAGATTTAAATCTTGGCCGCATTGGGGGCATTTGCCGTCTTTGTCGTAGCGTTTGATAAAATAACCAGTTCGATCAATCGCTAAAGTGCCGCATTTAGGGCAAAAAGTGTCTTCAGAAGGAAGACCGGCAACATTACCAGTATAAACATATTTTAGGCCATTTTCCTTGCCGATTTTATAGGCCATTTCCAAAATTTCCACTGGTGTATCAGGCAACCCCTGTAATTGCCAAGAAATTTTTTCGGCAAACTGAGTGATATGCCAGGGAGTTTCGGCTCCTAATTCTTTTTTGATGAATTTGGCAATACCCCTGAACATTTCGCTTGAATCGCTTAAAGTTGGAATAGATAGCGTTGTAATTTCTACCCAAACACCGGATTTTTTCATTAATTTCGCGGTGTCTAAAATCGGCTGAAGCCGACCTCCGCAATTTTTCTGATAAAATTCATCAGAAAAACCTTTAATATCAATGTTATTGGCATCAAGATAGGGGATTACCAATTTCGCCGATTCTTTTGACATAAAACCATTGGAAACCCAGACATTTTTTAACCCTTCTTTCCTGGCAATTTTCATTGTTTCCAAAGCGAATTCTAAAAAAATAGTTGGTTCAGTATAAGTGTAGGCGATTGAAGGACAATCATTTTTTATCGCGTCTTCCACGATTTCTTCCGGAGACATCTCTTCGCCCAAAACCGGCTTCGCCGGTTTTGGGGACTGGGAAATGTCCCAGTTTTGACAATTTTTACAAACGAAATTACAGCCAACCCTGGCAATGGAATAGCTCATACTGCCTGGTAAAAAATGGAAAAACGGCTTTTTCTCAATCGGGTCAATGTTTCTGGCAATAATTTTCCCGTAATTTAAGGCGTAAAGTTTACCATCAATATTTTCCCGAACCCCGCATTTCCCTCCGCCCTCTATGCTATGTGTATTTATTTTACTATGCTTAGAGGGCGAAATCACGCAATAATGAGCGCAGTTTTGACACTGCACCCTTTCTTCAGAAAGTTTTTTGTATAAATATGCCTCTTTCATCCTCTTCATTTTATCACATTTCTTTAAATAAAAAGAGCTTAGATTTTTCTAAACTTATTAAAATCTAAGCTCTCCTAACACGAGTGAATAATAGTGCCCGGCTTATCCGCAAAACTGGAGGCAATCAAGATAGGCATCTCATTGTCCCATGCCAATCCTACCGCCCGAGGATGTATTACCTTAGCCCCCGAACCAGCTAACTCCAACGCTTCCTCGTAGCTAATTTCTTCTAATCTTCGTGCTTTGGGAACAAAACGAGGGTCAGCAGTACAAATTCCTTCCACATCTGTGTAGATTTCACACAGCTTCACCTTTAATGCGACCGCTAATGCTACCGCTGTGAGATCTGAGCCGCCACGCCCCAAAGTAGTAATCTCTCCTTGCTTAGTTACTCCTTGAAATCCGGCGACAATGACAATTTTCCCCCTCCTCTTCCTAACGCTCTCATTTATTCGATACGGTTCTGTACCGAAAATTTCCACTTCTAATGATTATAGCCCGGCACCTAATAGTTGGCATTCGTCTGAATCCCTGCTAATCGGCTCCGGTAAGTACTAATAGCGCTAGCATACCCTAGAGACTCTAATACTCATTGCTCAGCAAGGCGCTGGACACAACCTCAGCCGGTATTCGATTAAATCAATAGTCTGCCCATCGTTGAAACAACTCTTACTAATCTAGGATCTTCACCTTAACCCGCGGCAATACCTGATCCGTTTATCAGTCAGTTACTACCCATAGCCTTAAACGAACTTTCCTCCTTCGAATAATTCTTCCTCAGCGGCGTTAGCCATCAGGATATTTCCTCCAATGCGGCAGACAATTTTTAATCCGCTCGAACAGTAAGCCAGTGAACTGACCTACTATATTCCCTATTGAACGTTCGAAGCCATTTTTTCCTCCTTTCTTATGAATAATATTGATTTATCTTATTTATCTCAAATTTTTGTCAATTAAGAAAATTTATGTTAAAATATTCTAATGCCCCACCGAATTTTCATTGCCGTAAATTTTCCGGAAGAGATAAAAAAGCAACTTTCCGATTACCAGAAAAAGTTGATAACTTTGCCCGTCCGTTGGACAAAAAAAGAGAGCTTGCATATTACTCTTGTTTTTTTAGGTTATTTAAATGATGATGAGCTTTTGGAGGTGATTAGAATTACCAAAGAAGTTGCTTTGCAGCATCCTTCATTTTCAATAAACTTAAATAAAATTCTCTACGGACCTCCGAAGAAATTTCCGCCGCGGATGATTTGGGTGGAGGGCAGAGAAATCTCAGGAAATGGCCAATTTGCAAAAAAACTTGGAAGATTCTTTGTATAGTAGTTCGGTAAAAGGAGCCAGCGAAAAAGAAGCAAGGCCGTATTCTCCTCATATTACTTTAGGGACGAATTAAAACCTGGGAATTCAGACGAGTTGAACCAGAAGAAAGACAAGAAATCAATGAAGAAATATCTCTTAGTTTTCCGGTGGAATCAATTGAAGTGATGGAAAGCGAATTAAAACGAGGAGGTTCGGAATATATCATTCTTGAAACTTGTAACTTGAAACTTGAAAAATGAAAATTCATTTCATCGGTATTGGCGGAATTGGAGTTTCCGCCTTAGCCAAATACTATCTTAAAAAAGGCCACAAAATTAGTGGCTCAGATTTGGTTTCCTCGGAAATTACTCAAGCCCTGAAAAAATCAGGGAGCGAAAATTTTAATTGGTAAACATAAAGCCAAAAATGTACCCAAAGATACCGACTTAGTAATTTATAGCCCAGCTGTCCAAAAAATAATCCAGAATTAAAAAGCTACAAAGAAAAATATAAGATCAAATACCAAATGAGTTATCCTGAAGCATTGGGAGAATTAACGAAGGAATATTTTACGATTGCGGTTTCGGGCACTCATGGCAAAAGCACAACCACCTGTATGATTGCTTTGATTTTAATAAAAGCTGGTTTGGACCCAACCGTCATTGTCGGAACAAAACTTAAAGAATTTGGCGATTCAAACTGCCGAGTAGGAAAGTCAAAATATTTAGTTATTGAAGCCGATGAATATATGGCTTCCTTTTTAAATTACTGGCCGAAAATTATGGTTTTGACAACCATTGAAGCTGACCATCTTGGATTATTATAAAAACCTTGGAAATATATTAAAAACTTTCAAAAAATATGTAGGACATTTACCGAAAGATGGAGTATTGGTGGTAAATAAAGATGATAAAAATATCAAAAGAATGTTAAGTGTCAAAATGCAAGCAGGTCAAAATTCAAAATTATTCTCTTAAACAACCGGAGGCAGAAAATTAAAAAAGATTTTGAAAGTTCCCGGAGACCACAATATTTCAAACGCTTTGGCGGCTTTAGCGGTTGCCAGAACTTTGAAAATCCCCGACAGAATTTCTTTCAAGGCACTTTCGGAATATCGCGGCTCCTGGCGCCGCTTTGAAGAAAAAACTATTAACAAATCTAACAGCTGAAACGAAAATTAACAATTATTAACGATTACGGCCATCATCCGACGGAAATTAGAGTAACCTTGAAAGCTGCCCGCGAAAAATATCCCAAAAAGAAAATCTGGTGCGTCTTTCAGCCTCACCAATATCAAAGGACATACTATTTGTTTAAGGACTTTGTTAAAGTGTTAACCGAAGCACCAGTTGATAAGTTAATAATCACTGACATTTATGATGTGGCCGGCCGAGAAGTAAAAACGATGAAGAAAAAAGTAAGTTCGGAAAAATTAGTTAAAGCGATTAAAAAACCTAAAAATGAGCGCGATTTATATTCCGAATAGAAAAAATAGCTAATTATTTAAAGAGAAATCTGAGGGGTGGGGAAGTGGTAGTTATTATGGGCGCTGGGGATATTTACCATTTGACATTACTTGAAAGAGGGGTTGACAACTCTCCTTGAAAGGAGGAAAATAAAGTAACGAGTTTGTTTCAAGGTCGAAACTAATCATCAATAAAAATAATTTGTAACCTGTTAAAATTATGTCTGCTATTACATGGACAGTCGTCGGGATAGCGGTGGTACTCATCTTTTGGTGGATTTTAAAGAAAAAGAAGAAGGGAGGACCGATTGCGCCGAAAGGACCAACACCTCCGCCACCAGCTGAAGGCCCGGAAATATAAATTACGTCAGAAAAACCGCCCTGGTGGGGCGGTTTTTGGTTTCGGCAAAGAGTTTGAGGGCTTTTCTTTTTCGATACTTTTGTTATACTAAAAAAACATGGCAAGGATTCTAAATAAGCAAACTCTAGAATATCTCGACAAAAAAGTTAAAGTTTGCGGCTGGGTCAATTCCCGTCGAGACCACGGGAAAATTATTTTTATTGATTTGCGTGATATTTCAGGAATTCTGCAAATTGTTTTTACCCCAAAGAATGAAAAAACCTATCAACTCGCTCAAGATTTAAGACCGGAGTGGGTAATTTCAGTTGAAGGCGAAATCAAACAAAGACCGAGAGAAATGGTCAATCCCAAACTAGCCACCGGTAAAATCGAACTTCAGGCGGAAAACCTGGAAATATTCAGCCAGGCCAAAACTCTACCTTTTGAAATTTCAGGCAAAAAAGAGGAAGTTGGCGAAGAAATAAGAATGAAATACCGCTATTTGGATTTGAGACGAGAGAAAATGCAGGAAAATTTAAGAATACGCCAAAAAGTTATCAATTTTATACGAAATTTTTTAACAAAAGAAGGGTTCTTCGAGATTGAAACCCCGATTTTAACAAAATCCACTCCTGAAGGCGCTCGAGATTTTTTAGTTCCTTCAAGGTTGCAAGCCGGCAAATTCTACGCCCTCCCTCAATCGCCCCAGCAGTACAAACAGCTTTTGATGGTGGCCGGCCTGGAAAAATATTTCCAAATTCCCCGTTGCTTCAGAGATGAAGATCCCCGAGCCGACAGGCAGGCAGAATTTACCCAATTGGATTTAGAAATGTCTTTTATTGGGCAAGATGATATTTTGGATTTGATTGAAAAACTCTATATCGAAATAGTCAGGAACATTGTGCCGGAAAAAAGAATTCAAAAAATTCCCTTTCCTAAAATCACTTATAAAACGGCTATGGAAAAATATGGAAACGACAGGCCGGATTTAAGGAAAAATAAAAATGACCCTGATGAACTTGCTTTTTGCTTTGTTGTCGATTTCCCGATGTTTGAATGGAAAAAGGAGGAAAAAAGATGGGATGCGGTTCATCATCCCTTTACCAGGCCTCAAACCGAAAATATCGCCGAGATTAAAAAAAATCCTGATAAAATTTTGGCTTGGCAATATGATTTCGTCTTAAACGGCCAGGAAATTGGAGGAGGGAGTTTAAGAACATATAAACCGGAAGTATTGGAAGCGGTCTTTGAAGTCATGGGTCATAAAAAGCAGGATATCAGAAAAAAATTCGGTCATTTATTAGAAGCCTTTGAATACGGCGTTCCTCCTCACGGCGGAATTGCTCCGGGCATTGACAGATTTGTGGCTATCTTATGCCATGAACCGAGTATCAGAGAGGTAATTGCTTTTCCGAAAACCGGCGACAGCCGAGATTTGATGATGGACGTTCCTTCCGAAGTTGAGGAAAAACAATTAAAAGAACTTCATATTAAAGTGGCGAAAAAAGCAAAATGATATCAAATAAATTAAAAATCTTTTTAATCGCTTTCTTTGCCAGCTTGCCGATTTTCTGGGGCGTAAACGTTTCGGAAAGCAAACTGGAAGATTTTTTCTTTTCCCAGGTTTACATTGAAACGCCCCGGATTTTAACCGCCCAAATAGCTTCTCAATCCGAACTGCCGGAATCGTCAGAAGCATTTGATATTGCGGCAAAATCCGCTCTTTCTTTGAAAATTAACCATGAGGAAACTTGGCATATCCTTTATCAAAAAAATATCAAAGAAAAACTACCGATCGCCTCTCTCACCAAACTAATGAGCGCCTTGGTTGTCTTGGAAAATTACGACCTCTCCTTGCCAATTAAAATAAGTAAAGAAGCGGTTGAGCAGGAAGAAGATTTGGGCCAGCTGAAAGTAGGGGAAACTCTGACAGCCAAAGACCTTCTTTATATTATGCTCATTGAATCGAGCAATGATGCTGCCTATGCCCTAGCTGACGCCATTGGGATAGAAAACTTTGTTGACGTTATGAATTGGGAGGCAAAAAGTTTAGGGCTCAAAAATACTCATTTTGCCAATCCTAATGGCCTTGATGACCCTCAGAATTATTCTTCGGCTCAGGATTTGGCGGTTTTGACCAGAAATCTCCTGGAAAAACCTCTTTTATGGCAGATTCTTGGAACTTTGCAATATGACCTTTATTTACCCGATGGCACCCTTCATCATCAACTAAAAAACACCAACGAACTTCTTAACGAAATCCCTGGAGATTATCGGCGGCAAAACCGGCTGGAGCCCTCAGGCAGGTGGTTGTCTTGTTTCCGTCTTGAAAAACGATGGGGGAGAGTATTCAATCAATATAATTTTGGGAGCCGAAGACCGCTTTGCCGAAATGAAAAAACTGATACAGATAACAACAGAAAATAATTAATGACTTTATTCACTTTTAATGTAATTAAAATTTTGGTTCTGGCAGCCTTGGCGGCGGGAATGGCAGGGGTTATTGCCCCTTTTTTAATCAAGGTTTTATACAAAATAAAATTCTGGAAAAAAGAAGCCAGAACCAAAACGATCACCGGAGATGAAGCCGAAGTTTTTTATTCTTTGCACAAAGAAAGGGAAACAACCGTGCCCCGGGGTGGGGGACTGCTAATTTGGATGACTCTTTCTGTTTTAATCTTTTTCTTTTTTTTAATTTCCCAGTTTGCTGATATCTGGTGGCTGAAGAAATTAAGTTTTCTCTCGCGAAAGGAAACCTGGCTGCCTCTTTTTACGATCGTGGCGGCTTCAATCGTGGGGCTTTTAGATGATATTTTGGTGGTTTTCGGAAAAGGAAAATATATTGCCGGCGGTTTAACCGTCAAAAGAAGAATATTGATTGTTGCTTTGATCGGTTTAGCCTGCGGTCTCTGGTTTTATTACAAACTTGGTTGGGATTCAATTCATATTCCTTTACTTTTTAATTTTCCGGAAGGAATTGATTTAACAATTGGAGTTTGGATGATACCGCTTTTCATTTTAGTCATGCTTGGCTGCTGGACAGGAGGAGTGGTTGATGGTTTAGATGGTTTGGCCGGCGGAGTTTTTGCCTCAATTTTTGGAGCTTTTTCAATTATTGCTTTTTCCCAGGGGAAAGCGGATCTGGCTGCTTTTTGCTCTGTGATTTGCGGCACTCTTTTTGCTTTTTTGTGGTTTAATATCCCGCCGGCCCGTTTTTATATGGGAGAAACCGGAATTTTGGGACTTAACCACCACTTTGGCGGTTGTCACTTTTTTGACCGATTCGGTGGTTGTTTTGCCGATTATCGCCGGAGTTTTAGTGATTGAAGCCGGCTCAATGTTTTTACAGCTCTTTTCTAAAAAATTTCGGAAAAAGAAAATCTGGCTTTGCACCCCGATTCATCATCACTTTGAAGCCAAGGGCTGGCCGGCCCATCAGGTGACAATGCGATTTTGGATAGTCAGTGTTGTTTTGGCTTTTCTGGGAGTGGCCATCCGACTCTTGGGACTAAATAAAATGAAAATTCAAGATTATTTTAAGAAAAAAATATTCTAAATTTGTTTATCGAGAATTATTTCTTATAAAATCTCTAGGAAGAAATTTAGAAATTTCTTTTCATTTTTACTATTCAGCCCGATATTTATTTTCAGCCAAAAATAATTATAAAAAATATAAACTAAAGCTTATCAAAAAAAATAGGGGAGAGGGTACTTGAATAATTTAGTTTTCCATCTTGGCTTAATGGAAATTCCTACTTATTGGAAAGCAACTTGTTCTCCGGAAATTGTAGTTAAAGCTGGTCCATTAAATAAAGAACAAATCAAATGGTGGAAAGATTTAATAATTAAAGGAATGGGCCAATTTTTTTATGAAAACAAAATTGACTGGCGGTCATCCAATTTTCTAAAAATAAGATAATGTAACGAGGCAAGGCCTCGTTACATTTACTCGGGAAAGTTAAAAAACAGATATCTGGTGCCGTTTGCCGGAGGAAGGGATTCAATCGTTACTTTGGAAAATTTGAAAAAAAGAAGAGCGAAACCGCTTTGTTTTTAGTGAATCCCAATAAACAAATAAAAAAAGCTGCCAAGGTTTCCCGCGTAAAAAAACAGATTATTGTTAAGCGGGTAATTGATAAAAAGCTTTTGGAACTGAACAAAAAAGGATATTTAAACGGCCACACGCCTTTTACCGCCCTTCTTTCTTTTTTAAGTGTTTTTTGCGCAGTTTTGTTTGATTATAAAAATATTGCCTTCTCAAATGAAAAAAGCGCCAATGAAGGAAATGTCAAATATTTAGGGAAAATAATCAATCATCAATGGGCAAAAAGTTCGGAATTTGAGAAAATGTTTAAAGATTATTGTAAAAAATATCTGGCGAAAAATGTAAATTATTTCAGTTATCTGCGAAAATACGGCGAACTTGAAATTTCAAAAATGCTGACGAAATACCCGCAATATTTTTCTTTTTTTTCCAGTTGCAACGCCAGTATGAGAATCGGAGCCAAACAAACAAGGTGGTGCGGAAATTGTCCCAAATGTCTTTTTGTTTATCTAACTCTTTATCCTTTTTTAGAAAAGAAAGAACTTTTGAAAATTTTTGGCAAAGATATTTTTGAAAACAGAAAATTATTGCCAATAATGAAATCTCTAATAGGGCAGGGGAGTATCAAACCCTTTGAATGCGTCGGCACCAAAAAAGAAAGCCGATTGGCTTTAAAGTTAAGTTTAAAAAAGCTAAAAAAGAAGGTAAAATCCCTTATCTATTGACAAAATGCTAAAAATATGAATATATATATGAGAAATCCTTTATCTCCAAATACGAAAGAAAGGAGTACATTAAAAATGAACGAGGCAAGGAAGCATGAGATAGGCTACAAGCTTTTCAAGCGCGATACCGCCAGGAATTTCAGATTAAAGGATATTGGAGATATAAGAAGAGAGATTCCCAAGATATCGCAGGAAACAGGGATTCCTGTCCGCAGAACTTGAGGAATTCGCAAAAACCGTTTTTACCCTGAAATTCTCAACGAGCAAATGGCAAAGCTAGAATAATCGGCCATCAACTTCAGAGACTCGAAGGATCCTTCAAAAGTTCGTAGCTAGGAATCTCGAAAGGGGAGAAGGCAAGGTTGGAGCGCTAAGCGTCTCCTAAAAGGGTAATTGTACCTCCCATACTAAATGGTATAGGACAGAACAAGAACCTTTCCTCCCTTCTCCCTACCCCCTTATTTTAAGGAGGGTTTTTTATTTAAGCTTCATTTTTAACGGAGTTTATGCTATTTTAAAGATAGAATGTTAGCGAATTTAAAAGAAAAAAAATACTGATTTTCGGTTTTGGCCGTGAAGGACAGGACACTTTTTTTTTTTGAGGAAGTTGTTTCCAAAAAAGGTTATTGGAATTGCTGATCAGATTAAAATCAGATTAAAGATTTAAAATTTAAGAAAGTAAAATTGCATTTGGGGAAAAATTATTTAAAATCGCTGAAAAATTATGATGTGATAGTGAAGTCGCCGGGAGTGCCAATTCATTTGCCAGAAGTTGAAAAAGCATTTAAACAAGGCAAAATCACTTCTCAGACTGAGATTTTTCTGGAAAATTGTCCCGGTAAAATTGTTGGAGTTACCGGAACCAAAGGGAAAAGCACAACCGCCTCTCTGGTTTATCAAATACTAAAACAAGGCGGCCTCAAAGCTCATCTGGTCGGCAACATTGGAAAACCGGTTTTAAATCTTTTGTTCAGGGCCACGCCAAAGGATGTTTATGTATATGAATTATCCTCCCATCAACTTTATAATCTTGAAAAATCGCCCCATATCGCCGTTCTTTTAGAATATTTTCCCGAACATTTGGATTATTACAAAAATTTTAAAGAATACGCTAAAGCTAAAGCCAATATCACAAGATATCAAACAAAAAATGATTATTTAATTTTTAATTCAGGAGATAAAATCGTCAGAGAAATCGCCAAAAAATCAAAAGCCAAAAAAATTCCAATCAAAGGGAAATATTACGAATTAGACAGAAATGCGGCAAAAGCTGTGGGTAAAATATTTAAAATTCCATTAAGAATTATTCAAAAAGCAATAAAAAAATTCAAACCGCTCCCTCATAGACTGGAATTGGTTGGAACTTTCAAGGGAATTACTTTTTATAACGATGCTCTTTCAACCATTCCTGAAACGGCCATAGCCGCAATTGACGCCCTGGGGGCAAACGTCCAGACGATTATGCTGGGCGGCTATGACAGAAAAATTGAGTTTAAAAACTTGGCAAAAAGCGTTTTTAAAAGTAAAATTAAAAATGTAATCCTTTTCCCGACAACCGGCGAAAAAATCTGGAAAGCCATTCGTCAAACTTAGCAGAGGCCAGACCTCTGTCAATCTACCAAGACATTTTTTTGTAAATAACATGCCGGATGCAGTTAAATTGGCTTATAAATATACTCAGAAGAGGCAAGATTTGTCTTTTATCAACCGCTTCGACCAGTTTCAGCATTTTCCGCGATTACAGAGAAAAAGGTAATTTGTTTAAGAAATACGTTAGACAATTAGGAAAAAAATGAAAAAACGACCAGATTATATTTTTTTGGGAATTGCCGCTCTTTTAATAGTTTCAGGGATTTTAATACTAGCCAGCGTTTCCGCTTCCTTGGGTCAGGAAAAGTTCGGGGATGTCTATTATTTTCTGCGCCGCCATTTATTATATGGCATAATCCCGGGAATATTTTTAGGGTTTTTGGCTTTCAAATTTCCTTTATCTTTATTAAAAAAACTGGCTTTCCCTCTTCTTCTGTTAAATCTTTTATTTTTAGGACTTGTCTTTCTCCCTCAAGTGGGTTTAAGTTTCGGCGGAGCAACCCGTTGGATAAATTTAGGATTTTTTTCCTTCCAGCCCTCGGAATTTTTCAAATTAACATTTTTGATTTATTTGGCTGCCTGGCTGACTTCTCGTGAAAAAAATTACAGAAATTTGGCCGCAACTCTTATTCCTTTTTTGATTATTATCGGAGCAGCCGCCTTCTTCTTGATTAAGCAACCGGATATCAGCACTTTGGGAGTAATTGTTTTTTCAGCCGGTATCATGTATTTTGGCGCCGGCACTCCTCTTTGGCATTCGGGCTTGATAATTTCAGCAGCAATTACGGGTTTTATCTACTTGATAAAAACTGCTCCTTACAGATTTAATCGTCTTTTGGTCTTTCTACATCCAGAAACCGACCCGATGGGAATTGGTTTTCAGATTAAACAGGCCTTAATTGCCGTGGGTTCGGGAGGAATCTTAGGATTAGGACTGGGCATGTCCCGTCAAAAATTTGGTTTTTTGCCCCAACCAATTGGCGATGCTATTTTCGCTGTCTTTTCTGAAGAAACCGGATTTATCGGGGCTTTAATTTTAATTTCCCTTTTCCTGATTTTTGCCTGGCGAGGGTTGAAAATTGCCAAAGCCTCGGCTGATAAATTTCCCGGTTTATTGGCCTTAGGAATAACTTCCTGGATTATCATTCAGGCCTTTATAAATATTGGTTCAATGATTGGCATTCTGCCCCTGAGCGGCATTCCTCTGCCCTTTATCAGTTACGGCGGCTCCCATATTTTGGCAGAACTGATTGGCGTAGGAATATTATTAAACATTTCGAAAAATGCAAGTTAAAATTATGAAAATTTTATTTACCGGCGGTGGTACCGGCGGTCACATTTTTCCAATAATTGCCGTAGCCAGAGAAATGAAAAGGCTCTGGCCGGAAATTGCTCAAACACCGGAAGATCTTGAGCTCTTTTATCTTGGCCCAAAAGATGAATTTTATTCAATTTTACTCGCCCAAGAGGGAATTAAGGTTAAATCTGTCTTGAGCGGAAAATTGAGGAGATATTTTTCTTTTCAGAATTTCATTGATATCTTTTTCAAAATCCCGATTGGCATTTGCCAAGCCTTCTTTCACATGCTTTTTTTGGCTCCTGACCTGATTTTTAGCAAGGGCGGTTATGGTTCCTTTCCGCCTGTTCTCTGCGGCTGGCTTTTTCAAGTGCCGATTTTCCTGCATGAATCAGATATTATTCCAGGGCTCTCAAACAAAATTTTGAGTCGTTTTTCTCTGGAGATCTTTACCGCGTTTCCCGAAACCGAATATTTCCCTCCAAGTAAAATGATTCAGGTGGGCAACCCGATTAGGAAAGAAATGATTGAGGGTTCAAAATTAGAAGCTGCCAGAATCTTCCGGTTAAAATACGAAAAGCCGGTCATCTTGATTTTGGGAGGTTCTCAAGGAGCTCAAAGAATCAATGACATGATTCTGTCCATTTTGCCGGAAATTCTCGTCAATTTTGAAGTTATCCATCAGTGCGGCGAAAAGAATTTCAAAGAAGTCGGGGCTGAAGCTGACGTCGTCATGTCTCCCAAATACAGAGAGAATTATCATCTTTTTCCCTTTTTAAACGAAGATGAGCTAAGAAATGCTTATGCGGCCGCTGACTTGATTGTTTCTCGGGCAGGTTCGGGCAGCGTTTTCGAAATTGCCTCTGTCGGCAAACCCTCTATTTTAATTCCCTTGTCAGATGCCGCCCAAAATCATCAGGCCAAAAATACCTACTCGTACGCCGAAAATGGAGCCTGCGTGGTCATGGAAGAAGAAAACTTAACCCCTCATTTCTTTTTGGAAAAATTAAAATATCTTTTTAACCATCCCTTAGAGTTGGAAAAAATGAGCCAGGCAGCCGCTGAATTTTCTTGTCCAAAAACTTCCGAAGTCATCGCTGAATATCTTTTAACTTTTCTCAGCCAATAAGACAGAAACGTAGAAAATAGAAAATAGAGCGAAAACAGGGTGAAGCCCTGTTTTTTGACTTTTTAGAGAAGCAAAAGTATAATAAAATTGATGGGCACGAATCCAAAAGCGGGAATTTTGGAACCGGAAGCGAAAAACCAGGGAGATTTTGGTTGGACAAAAAAAGCCATCTGAGGTTAGAGTTCGTTATGCTCCAGTCTCCAACTGGCTATTTGCATGTTGGCGGAGCCAGAGCCGCCCTTTTTAATTATCTTTTTGCCAAATCGCAAGAAGGTAAATTTATTTTAAGAATTGAAGACACTGATAAAGAAAGGTCAAAGCCTGAATTTGAAAAAGATATTTTGGATTCTTTAAAATGGTTGGGAATTGAATGGGACGAGGGTCCTGATATTGGGGGAGAGCACGGCCCCTATCGTCAAAGCGAAAGACAAAAAATTTACCAAAAATATCTTGAAAAACTTTTGAAGGAAGAAAAAGCTTTCCATTGCTTTTGTTCAAAGGAGGAACTGGTGGCTTGGAAGCAGTACCAGTTGAGTAGGGGAGAGGCGCCGAAATATTCCGGGAAGTGCCGGGATCTCTCGAGCCAAGAAGTGGAAAAAAGACTCAAGGAAGGAAAAGAATCAATTATTCGTTTTAAAGTGCCGGCAAAAAAAATTGTTTTTGAAGATTTAATCCGTGGCAAATTGGAATTTGATACCGGCTTGATAGGGGATTTCTCTATCGCCAAAAAGCAAAAGCCCTTCTTTGTTTTAGCCGGAGCCATTGATGATTTTGAAATGAAAATCAGCCATGTCATCAGAGGAGAAGACCATTTATCCAACACCCCAAAGCAAATTTTATTGCAGGAAGCCCTGGGCTTCTCTCAGCCAAAATACGCCCACTTGCCGATGATTTTGGGAACCGACAGGTCAAAACTTTCAAAAAGACACGGCGCGACTGGAATTTTGGAATATAAAAAAACGGGCTACCTGGCCGAGGCCCTGGTCAATTTTATGGCTTTCTTGGGCTGGAATCCGGGAATTGAGCGTCAAATTTATTCCATCCGGAGTTTAATCAAGGAATTTTCCCTGGAACGAGTCCAAAAAGGAGGAGCCATCTTTAATATCAAGAAATTGGATTGGATCAACGGCTTTTATATCAGAAATACGCCCCTTGATAAACTGACTCAGAGTTGTCTTCCTTATCTCGCTGAAGCCGGCCTTTTGAAGCCGCTCGAAGAAACCCAAAAATTCCATTTAGGAGAACCATATTTTGAAATGGTAGAAACCGGAGAAAACATTGACTTTACAAGTTTAGAAAAAATCGTTGGCCTATATCAAGAACGATTAAAAAAAATATCAGAAATTTCGGAGCTTGGTGATTTTTTCTTTAAGGGAAAATTGGCATATGACAAAGAACTTTTGAGATGGCGACAGATGACCGATGAGGAAATCAAAGCTTCTCTTGACAAATTGGAAAAAATATTAGATAAAATAAAAGAGGACGATTGGGCAAAGGAAAGTTTAGAAAATATTTTAATGCCAGAGGCCGAGGCAATGGGGGATAGGGGAAAGTTATTGTGGCCAATGAGAGTTGCTCTTTCTGGAAAAGAATCTTCAGCCGGTCCGTTTGAAATAGGGGAGATATTGGAAAAAGAGAAATGCCTGAAAAGAATTAAAGAAGCCAAAAAGAAATTATGAAAAAAATAATTACAATTTTAATTTTATTTGGACTTTTACTGCCGAGTTTTTCTTTTGCCCAACAAGGAACGGTGAAACTGCCAGAAAACGTGGAGCAAGCAAAAGAAATGGGCAAAGGGTTTCTTTCAATCATGCCTGATTTTTTGAAGAGCAGCTATCAAGAGGCCTATAGGGTCGGAAAGTGGTTTTACCAGAAAGCAGTTCCCATCTGGGATTCCTATATTTTCCCCTGGCTTGATAAATACGTCCTCCAGAGAATTGAGCAGAGAAAGCCTGTCATTGAACAGGAATTTCAAAAAGAAAAAGTAGAAGTAAAAGAAAGTATTAAAACCGAAGTCCCCCGCGTCAATAAAAGTTTCTGGGAAAAAGTAAAAGAATTCAAAGACCTAATACAATAGCCCATTTTTCGACAGAGAATAGCCCCTTTTCCGACAGGGGAGGTACTTGACAGGCCTTTTTGGCCTGTTATTATTAAGATAGATTAGTGCGTATAATATCCCTTACCCTCATAAATATATGAACAAACTACAACTACCTTATTTAGACGACTTTCTTCTAAATCTCCGCTCAAACAACCGTTCAGAGGAGACTATTTATAGTTACGAAAGAGATTTAAAAGTTTTTGAAGATTTTTTAAATGAAATTAGTGTCCCCTTTGAAGAAATCAATAAGAAAACAATTCTTAATTATAAAGCATACTTGACTTCGAGAGACCGAAAAACCCCAAAACGAATAACTTCTCAAAAAAGATTAGTCAGTTTTTCTATAAATAGAATGCTTTCTTCTCTCAGGTCATATCTAAAATTTCTAACAAATATAGATTATCAAATACCTATTCCTCCTAATGCCATTGAATTAGTTAAAACTGAAAAGAACCTCCCTAGAGTTGGAGAGTTTGATGAGATAAAAAAACTACTTGAAGCTCCCGTCCAATTAGAAAAAAATAAAATTGTGGCCTTACGCAATCGAGCAATACTAGAAACTTTCTTTTCTACTGGAGCAAGAATTTCAGAACTTATAAACATTAAACTGAGTGATATTGATAAAAATGGTCGAATTTTCGTCAAAGGTAAAGGAAAAAAAGAAAGATTTGTCTATTTAACTCCAAGAGCTCAAAGACATATTAAAAAATATTTAGAGGTCCGAGGCGAAACCGATTCTCCATATTTATTTATTCCTTATCGAGGAAAAAATGTAAATATTAAAGCTAAAAAACTTTCCCCAAATTATTTGGAAGAAAGAATAAAAAAATATCGAGAATTACTAGGTTTAAATATTCCCGTTACCCCTCACGGTCTCCGCCGAGCTTTTGCCACTTATTTGGCTGAGAAGGGAGCCAGTGTGGCTGCAATTCAAATATTGTTAGGCCATGAATCTTTAGATACTACCACTCGTTATGTTCGCGTTTCCAATCGTTTTGCTGAAAAAAGTTTTCAGAAATATCACCCATTGAAAGAATAAATATAGTGCCAAATGACAATAAATTAATCGAATTTACCTGTAAATAAAGCTGTTTGTCGCTCCCCTGCTTTTTATAGTTATACGAGGAATTTAAGGCTAAAATCCCCACGCTCTCCAGCCTATTTTAAGCCATTTTTAGCGTCTAGAAGCCTTTCTGAGCCGTTTTTAGCCCAAAAAGGCATAAAACACCATCTCTCCTTAAAGTACCTTATGGCGGCAAAAATTTGAAGGAATAGAAAAGGCTAAGCCACTTATATAAGATAAGTAACTTAGCCTTTTAAATTTGATTCATCCATGGTCTCTTTCCGTGCTCCTCGCAAGCATGCTCCAGAAAAGCACCTCCTGCTTTTTCGAGTTGTTTTCGTGTCAGTTCCCAACTTTCTTTTCCTAGAATAGGGATCTTTAAAACAGGAAGTCCTCCGAAGCCCCTGACTGAATAGAAAAATATTTCTGTAAGGTCCTCATCTACTAACACGTTGATGCCTTGTTTATAGGCCCACCTTGCAACTTTGTCTACGCAATCCCAAAGATGGAAACCTCCGACAATTAACTCTTCTATAGGTTGAGGACATAATTCTAGGATTTTATTTTCCTTGGGATATATGTATTTTTTGCAATGGTCATTAAAGGTCACGCCGCAGGCACCAATGATATCAGTCCCATTTACTGAAAACCCCTTCCATAATTGAGACATATCAGGTTTAGTCGGGTCTTCTGGCGCCGAAAACATCACATAGACCGTTTGGAACCCAGGATATCGTCTTCGGATAAGCTCTTGGTAGATTTCAGCATACCTTACTTTTATCTCTGGCAATTCTTTCTTTGAAACCAAAGCGTCGGCATATGGCTGAATTGGATAAAGAACTAAAACTGACTTCACTTAATCACCTCCTTTAATCTGATTATAACGAATTCTCTTTATTTTGTCAATAAAAAACCGTTAGTTCCCTACCTAACGGTTTTCTCTCACTAATGAAATGTCGCACAATCTTAATCCCATTTAAATCCTCTTCCAAAATGACCCCAAATAGCCGTCTTTCTGTAAATCGGCTTTCTCAAATCCAAATAGGAAATTATCCCTTCAGGCGTTAAATCATAACCTTTTATTTCTTCCTCTTTATCGTCAATGACTGCCCTTTTCATCACCGGTTCTTTTTCTCCAATGGCATAAGCTAATTTCACTAAAACTTTTTTTGCGCCAAACTTTTTCAAAAAATCAACCGCGATTTTTCTGGCCATATAAGCTCCGCTTCGGTCAACTTTTGTCGGGTCCTTGCCGCTGAAGGACCCGCCGCCCGCAGGAATGTTCGGGCCATAATTGTCAATAATAATTTTTCGTCCGGTCAGGCCCGAATCCGCATCAAAGCCGCCCGTCTGCCAATCCCCTGCCGGATTGATAAAATATTTCTCTGATTTGATTAACGACTTAACTAATTTCCCCAAATCAGAAGTCGCCACGTTTTGAAAACTCGCCACGACTTTTACCACTTCCCTATCGCGAATCGTTACCTGGGTTTTGCCGTCGCGAGGAAAAACCTTATAAATCTCTCTGCACAAATCTCTGGCTAATTCGTATTCCAAGGGCATAAAATTTTTTGTTTCGTTACAGGCATACCCAATCATGACGCCCTGATCCCCTGCTCCGCCCCGATTCACGGCTTTGGCAATTTCATAACTTTGTTCGGAAACATTAACAATAATCTTATAATCGTCGCCGACTATATTCTTGACGATTTTTTCAATATCAATTTTTGCTTTGCTCCTTATTTCTCCGACCACGCCAATTAACTTATGGCCGCCTATTACTTCAAGAGCCGTCCGACTGAATTTATCCTGAATTAAATATTCATCCAAAATGGCATCGGCAAGATAATCGCATCTTTTATCGGGGTGCTGGGGCGAAACAAATTCGGCGGTTTTTATTTCCATATAATTTAAAAACTCTTTCCCGCGGAAAGAGTTAAATAAAAAATTGACCTTTCATCTTTCCCTTGCGGGCTGGACTTGGCACCTTCTTTAAGCAGTCGGCTTAAAGGGTTGCCGGACGGTTAGCGAGCCAGTTCTCTACCGCCACTCTTAATAAATACGTTATTCAATTTTCAATTATATTTTAGTAAAACTCTGTCTTTCTGTCAATTAAATTTCCTCAAGTTCGGGCTAAATTTTAGTTATTATCTTCTACTTTATCGTTTGGTAGTGATGGGCTTTTGATAACGAATAGAATAGTATCATCACCTATGTTTTTTAATTCCTCAATTGATCCAGCTTTTTGGAAGATAAAATCGCCTTCTTTTATTTTTAACAAATTACCATCAACTTCTTGCTCTATAAAACCTCTAAGTACTATACAAAACTCATCAATTATATTATGATGATGTTTTTTGTTAATATGTTTTTTCAATTCGTCTGCTTCCATATATGCAACTTCTATTCTTTCTGAGAATATAGGAGCATTTTTAAATGCACCACATAAATAACCTCTTGTTTCTTTTATTTTTTGATCCTTTATAGAACCAGTATAATACATAATTATTTTAAAAAATTTCCTTAATTTTTTCTTTCATTTTTATTAAATAAAGAAACAATAAATATTATAGCAACCACAACATCAATTATTTGCCAAGTGTCTCTTTGAAAAGTTATGAGAAAAATCGGATTAAATAAAATTGCTATCGCTCCAAAAATCCAAGGCCAAGCCTTGCTTCCTATCTTATAGGTTAAGTATGCCGAGTAGCCCCCGACTATCAAAATTACCCATCTTAAAACTTGATAATAGCCATAAGCATTATCTCCCAATGCTCCTAATAAAAATAATATCGCTATAATTTTAAACCAATTTTGCCGTAAAAAGTTTTTCATAAATTTATTTATTGATTCTCAAGGTAGCTTTCTATATCACCTACCGTCACGCCGTAATCTTTGAAATAATCGTTAACGTATTTAATATAATCTGCCTCCATTACGGTAAATTCATTAGCCAAAACATAAATCTCTTCCGTATATTTATTAAATCTACTAATATCGTTATCGTAATTGAAAAAGATATTTAAGCTACCAGTTTCATCATAATCAATGTAATAATAGTCGTAATTTATAATTAAAAATTCATAAAAAGATATAATTTTATTAATATATTCTTTTCCCTTATCTGTATATTCTTGGCTTTTCTGTATGCTTATGTTATAACCTTTCTCGAATTCTGAAAAAACCTCTCCTGCTTCTGGTTCATCGTAGTATTGGCTTATTATAGTTTTCGCACTTCCTTTTATCTCCACCACTTTATTCTCGTAACTTATCCAAGCTTCTATCAACAAATTAAGATCCTCCACTATTCTATTCATTCTTTCTAAGCTTCGAAATGATGAATACTCTAATAAATCTGACAAATTCACACTTTCTCCAACTTTTTTAAATTCGCCGTATTCTATTTTGATGGGTTCGTATATTTTTGTAAACATTTCTACGACTTTCTTTCCCTCTGGTGTTGTATTTTCGGTACCATAAAAAACATTCTTAAATATCTTCCCGGCCTCTAATTTGACATCTCTCTTTTCTATAACAATCAGCACTATAATCAAGGCTAAAATTCCTATGATGACTAAAATGCGTGTAAGATTGCTTTTATTTTCTCCACCTTTTATTAAATTAGGGATATTAAGTTTTTTTTGTATTTTTAGTATTAACCAACCGAAAATTGCTAATCCTATCCAATTATAAATAGCTTTCTGGAAATCACCCGAAAACATATTTAAAAATGCATCTATAAAAATACCCACAAACCATAAAACCAAAATAATAAGAACTATCCATAATAAAATTTTCTTAATTTTTTCTTTCATAGATTATTTTTGAAAACCCTTCTTAACAAAAGTAATAATAAATGAAACTGCAATGAAAATCGCAGGACCAAAAACCAAATAATATACTTCTTCGCTCATACAACGCTGATACGAAGATATACGGCCAACGCATTCAGGTTTTAAAATTATCATAAAAAATAAAACTACCAAAAAGAAGGAAAAATACAATAATATAGAATAATAAGGAAACTTTTTTTCTATCTTTTCCTCTGTTTTTTTAACCTCTTTTTTGAATAGTTCGTAATCCATAGATTTATTTCGTCTTATATCTTTTAAAGAAATTATTTCTCTACTTTCAATCTGGCTCTATTTTTAGAAAAAGTCAACCCCGCAAACAAATAGTCCCTTAACTGGCTGTTAAGGGACGTGCTTCTCCGAAACGGAGTTTACTATTCTTGGCCCGGTCATGGAGTTCGTCTTCCCCCTTTATGTATTTTTGAACCTCGTCCTCATGAAGCATTGGTATTGTAATTTCCTTTGCTCCAGGGAAACGTTTCATGGCCTCGCCAATTGCCTTCGGCGTAGTCCGTTTGACTCCCTTATTCTTCTCGGCCATTATGATACCCTCCTTCTAATCATCGTGGGGTTCGACTTTTATTCCTGGCGGAAAGCGTTCTTCGAAAGCAAGATAAACAATCTTCCTGCATTCGGGACAGTAGGCAAATGTTCTTTTCGTAACTTTTGCCTCTTTCTCCTTGTCCAATTTTTCTATCCCTAAGCGTAATTGTGCCTTGCAATCTTTGCATATCGTAACACCAACTTCCGCTTCCCCCACGTCCTTCAAACCTAACCCTTTGGCTATCCTACTGACATTATTCATTTGTAAAACCTCCTACTTTCGCTATATCTCTATTTTTAGAAAAAGTCAAGCGAAAATAAAACCGCCGATACCGAAAGGCGATTTAAAATAAAAAATCTTCCGGTTACGCAAAGCAAGCTCGCTAGCCGGAAGATTTTAATGCATTGGTCATTTGCTTGCTAAATAGCCAATGGAGCCCCTGTTTAATTCTCCTGAGAAAGCGGGAGCACGTACCAATCCCAGGATATCCCTGTTATTCTTCCGCAGACAGGGAACCATCTTTGCGGAAGACCCAGCTGTTGTCAATAGCTCTTTGATTGAGCCAAGTCAGAATCCCGCTAGGCGAACTCCAACCACTATAATAATAGCATAAATACCAATATTGTCAAGAGATAGACATCAATAAAAAAGTCAAGAAAAAAATAGTCCCTTAACTGGCTTGTTAAGGGACTTTAAGAAAGCATTGATGTTTCGGCTACAAGCCGGGAAGGAATGGCTGTAATCCTGTTTTCACGGCATACTCATGGATATCTTGCCAACTAGCCGTTTCCGGTTCTTCATCTTCCGTTTCTGGGTCCGCTACAACAGCATAAGCAGAGGGAATCCACTTTTTGATTAGCGGATCGTCTGTCGTAATAAATCCCAAATCAAAAAGATCGAAAACGGCTTCACTCAACAAACCGTAGATGATGCAGGCGTCATCTTCGCCGTTATCGTGGAAAATGGCTAATACCTTTTTCCAATCGGCATCGCAGTTAAGGCACATTTTCTCTGCCCCAAAATAACGCCTCCCGTAGTCGCCCTCATCTTTCCAGACACCGACAATATAAAGATATTCTGTCCCTACCGGAATCACTTCTTTACATTCGGAGCATTTGTGCTCCTTCTTTGCTTTACGCTTTCTCTCTTCAAAGAAACCGCAGAGCTCAGCATAATTACTATCCCAATACATAAGAACCTCCTTCATTTCCTATATTTAAACTTAAGACAAAGAGCTTTAATTTATATTGGCTCTATTTTTAGAAAAAGTCAAGAAAAAACCGTTAGTTCCCTATTTCGTCCCGCCGTAGCCTCGGCAAGATTAACGAAGGTAAAACTAACGGTTCTTGCTAACTGTTTTCTCCAAAGAACTGAAGAATTTTTCTCTTGCCTCTTGAAGAGTCCTTACGTTGTATTTCAAGCAGAATGCTATGAACAAGGATTTCAATCCTGCCCCCAGCTCCCTTAAGTTCGTTGCTTATTTCTGCCACAGAGTCGCCTCGGGCCTTCAATACTTCGATTTCTTCATCTAGCAAAAATGTAGCTTCTTTTTTATCTATCAAAAATGTAGTTTCTTTTTCTTTTCTCCCTGTGGATGGTTCTTCTTCTACTAGCGAGCCTTCGGTTTGGGGATAGACAAATCCTCTTCATTCCTATTTTCTTAGTGTAGACTAAGTGCTGCTCGTTTAGAATTCTCACGTTCCTCAGCAAATTATGAGCCACACTTTTGTCTTCCGCGCGCGCCCCAATCTCTGTGAGGTTTAGGCCTGGCTCCTTCCGCACTATCTTTAATATCTCTTCTTGTACTGCGGTTAGACAAAGCTCCGGAACTTTACCTTCTGGATAAAGCTTTTCCCCTTGTCCTACCCTTCGCCTTTCAATTAAACCCTGCTCATCCAAAGCAGATAGAACCTTGGGGAAAAGACGTTCGGGAATCATTAGAGCTTTCCGAACCGCAGTTGGGTTTATCCCTGGATTCTGCTGAATCATCTCCAGAACTTTTTCTTTCCACTCTTCTTTTTTTTCGAACCTGGCTTTTTCTGCCTCTGAAAATAATCTTTCTAATTCCTCATCTTGCGAAATTAAATACCGAAGCGTCCTTGGGCTTACACTAAAAGGCGTATCGCAGTTTTTCGAAAGAGAATCCGACATCTTTACCAAGTCTTTTCCGAACTCTCCGATCAACTGTTTCAGAGTTTCATTGCCAAGATCTAAACTCTTTAGTTTCTCGGGCGGCGGCTTTGCTGCTACTTCTTCTTCAGGCATGGCACTTTCTTCCTTCCGGACCTAATTTTAAAGGTCCTAAATTTTGTATTTTTACACTATCACTCTTTTACAAAAAGTCAATACAATAGCCGCCTCCGTGTTTCCACTCGGGCGGCCTATGTTTTAATATCTCTCTTCTTCATCTGCTATGCGGGCACCTCTTTCAGCATAAAGGGGATTTTCAAAATGCCTGGAGGATGCGGGCTATAACCTCGTGACATCGGAAACCATCTTCCATTAACGGCAAGGTATTCTCGTTGAGGCGCCTCTCCTCCTTTGGACCTGGTAATAAAAAGAAAGTCCTCATGTATGTTTCTCGCGATCGCAAAAACCCAACCGTCCTCCATCTTAATTCGAATGGACAGATCGCCGGGATAAACATCGATCCCATTCACTCCTGGTGCCCCAATCTCCTCCATAGACACCGAAAAATTCCCCTTAGAGCTGATAATTACTTCTTTACCCTCTACCTGAGTATTTGCGTCAATGCCACCGAATGCACCTCTTCCTCCAACCCTGGCTGTTACTTTCATTCTTTCTTTTTCCCTCCCTAATTTTAGTATCTTTATATTATAAAATTTAATCAAAAAGTCAACCCTTCACCTATGTAATAGGTGAAGGGTCAAGTTTGGCTTAATCGCTTGACAGATTTTAAATAAGGAGTATAATGGCTTTAGGCTAGTAAGTCGAGTTATCTTAAATGTAGTCTTTAGTAATTCCAAAAATTAACGAAGGCGTAAGTAAGTATAGCGACTTAAGAGTCATTAAAAGGTCGCTTTTTTTATTAGTAGTAATACGCCCCAGTAGCAGTCCTTCGATAAACTCAGGACACTACGGGGCAAACGAAAACGTATGGCTTTCGACAGATCTAATTCCGACAGAGAATTTCCCAGAAAGATGTATCAAGGAAACTGGAAATGCTCTGAATGCGGATGTGAAATAACAGAGCTTCCGTTTGAGCCCTCCGGCGACAGGCCTCTCTATTGCAGAGAGTGTCACGCCAAAAGGAGACCTCAAAGATTCGGACGCTACTAAAGCGAAAAAAACACCGCCCCGCAGGGGCGGTGTTTTTTATCTGGCTCTTTTTTTTATTACGTAAATTAGCGCCCAATTAACATGTAACGAGGCCTTGCCTCGTTACATTGGGTGTTGCGGGATTTTGCGTGTCATAGTACTCAATGCGAATTGGTTCTTTTTCTTGTTGCTTTGCCACAATGTAACCCATAGCAAAAGAAAGCAAGGAAATTAAAATAACGCCGACAACTAAGATGATATCGGCTTGATAAGTTTTGACAAATTGAAGAATTTTTGATAACATAAAATATATGGCGAAAACGAAAGCCGCTGGGGCGACAAAATTAGGAAGGGATTCTCAACCGAAATATCTTGGAATAAAACTCTATGAGGACCAAAAAGCAAAGATTGGTCAGATTTTGATTAAGCAACGAGGCACAAAATTCCTTCCTGGGAAAAATGTCAGACGTGGCAGCGATGACACTCTTTATGCCTTAAAAGAAGGATTGGTTCACTTTAGTGCAAAAAGAAAAACAGGATTTGACAATAAACAAAGAGTCGCTAAAATTGTTAATATAGAAAGTCGCTAACTGGCGACTTTTTCGTTGTAACTTAAAAAATAATAAAGGAGGGTTGTCAAAAATTGATGAGCATTCCAGAGATAATCTCTGCGGTAACACTGGGGATGACTGCATTTCCATGGCCGTGCCCTTTCAGATCGCGCGCACATTCGGGTTAATCCTGAACAAGGACAAAAATGGAGGTGAAAAATGAAAAGATGGTCAAAATTCTGGAGTTACTGGCCGCTCAAGATTGAGCAGTCCAATACCATCGGCGGTTACCTTCTTGGAATGGTGCTTCAAATATTGATGAGTCCAGCGTCTCTGATGCTTTCTATTCTCGCCCACGCCGCCAGCCGTGTTCTGGCGAAGATAAAATGGTTAGAGAAACCAGCGATAATAGAATGGAGCTTTTGATGAAATGGAGATTTGAAAGTGATTGAGTTTGAACCTCAATCACTTTTTATTTTACACACGCTCTGATAAATTCCCTGAACAACGGGTGAGGTTTTAATGGTCTTGACTTGAATTCGGGATGAAACTGGGTAGCGACGAAAAAGGGATGGTTTTTCAGTTCAATTATCTCAACCAGGTCTTTTTCGGGGTTAATTCCGGCCATAACCATTCCCTTGGCTTCTAAGTCGCTCCTAAACTCATTATTTAGCTCGTAGCGGTGGCGATGGCGTTCAGAGGTGTAAAAGGGTTTATCGGTCTTAATTCGCAGCCCTTGAGGAGGCGAAATAAGCCTTAAAACTCAGGGTTTTGGGCTTGATTTCGCACAAATAAGCCCCTAATCTCATTGTTCCGCCATATCTTTTTTCGTGTAAAAGGGCTTTCTGTTCGGGCATAACATCAATCACCGGCTCTTTGCAATTTGGCGAAATTTCAGTGGAATTTGCCTTTTTAAAACCGCAGACATTTCTGGCAAATTCAATTACCGCCACCTGCATTCCAAAACAAAGTCCCAGATAAGGGATTTTATTTTTTCGGCAATACTCAACGGCTTTTATTTTTCCCTCCACTCCCCTGCTCCCGAAACCGCCGGGAACGATAATGCCATCAAATTTTTTTAATTCTTTAACTGACTCGGGTTTCTCTTCGTATTTTTCGGCTGAGAGCCAGGAAATTTCCGGTCTTTTTTTAAAATACCAACAAGCATGTTTTATCGCCTCAATAATTGAAATATAAGAATCCATTAAAGTGAAATTCCCGGTCTCAAAATATTTTCCGACCATGCCGATTTTCACGGACTTTTTGGCGGTTTTAATGACTTTGACCAAATTTTTCCACTCTTTCAAATTTTTTCTTCTTTTTGGTTTTAAATTGAACTTCTTTAAAATTAAATCTCCTAATTTATCTTTTTCAAAATTAATTGGAACTTCATAAATTGAATCAACGTCAGGAGCGGAAATGACATCTTCTTCTCTGACATTGCAAAAGATAGCGATTTTTCTTTTTCTGGGTTCGTCTGCCGGCAATGAGGCTCTGGCAATAATTATATCCGGCTGGATACCGGCATTATTTAAACTTCTGACCGCATATTGAGTCGGTTTTGTTTTCATTTCCCCGATTTTTTGGGGAATGGGCAAATAAGAAACCAAAACAAAAAGAGTATTTCCCGGGTCCTTTAATCTCATCATTCTGGCTGCCTCCAAAAATAAAAGATTCTGGTATTCCCCTACCGTTCCGCCAATTTCAATCAAAACAAAATCGGCCTTGGTTTTTCTGACCACCCGCGAAATTCTGGCGATGACTTCATTGGGAATATCCGGGACAACCTCAACGCATCTGCCGCCATATTCCAAATTTCTCTCTCGCTGGATAACCGCCTGATAAACCCGGCCGGTAGTAATGTAATTGTCGGTGGCTAAATTTTCATCTAAAAATCTTTCGTAATTGCCGATGTCCTGGTCGCATTCGGTGCCGTCATCGGTGACAAAAACTTCCCCGTGTTCAACGGGGTTCATTGTTCCGGCATCAACATTAATATAGGGATCAATTTTGACGGCTGAAACTTTAAATCCTTTTGACTGCAGAATCTTGCCGATAGAAGCTGTCGCCACTCCTTTGCCGACACCAGACATTACGCCGCCGGCAATAAAAATAAAACGGGCCATAAATTATTAAATTTTTACTAATCTTCTTCCTTTTTTTCTTTTTTCTCTTCTTGAACGACGATTACTTTTATTTCGGCTTCCAAATTATGCTCAAATTTAATTTTGACCGGAAATTCGCCCAATTCTTTAATCGGCTCTTCCAAGATAATCTGATTCTTTTTGATATCAAAACCTCCTTCCTTTAATTTTTCCAAAATCATTTGATTGGTTACGGATTCGAAAAGCTGACCATCCTCGCCAACTTTAACGGAAATGATGACCTCGCTGTCGTCAACTGCCGAGGCTGATTTCTGAATTTGTTCTAAAACACCTTCAGCTTTTTTGGCTTGAATTTCTTTTTGAACTTCCAGCCATTTCAAAACCTCTTCAGTTGCCGGTTTCGCCAAACCATTGGGAATTAAAAAATTCCGGACATAACCGTCCTTAACCTCTTTTATTTCAAATTTCTTTCCCAAATTTTCAACGTCTTGTAATAATATTACTTTCATACTTTATTAGAGTATTTTGTTTCAAATTTTTCAAATTCCCCTTTCCCCTCTTCCCATTTTACCTCAATTTTATCAACTCGGGCAAGCAGGGATCCTCTTTTTGTCCATGCAATCAATTTTTGCAAATTTTCCTCTTCGCCTTCAGCCACGATTTTCACCGAGCCATCTTCTTCATTTTTTACCCAGCCGGTTAAATTAAGTTCCTTGGCGCAGGTATTGGCCTGAAAACGGAAGAAAACCCCTTGCACCCGACCAAAAACCTGAATTTCAACTCGTTTTATCATAGCTGCTCTCTGTTAATCTAATTGTCTCATCGCTTTGTCCAATTGAGGATCTTTCTCCTGTTCATAATCTTCGTCTGTCATTTCCGCTTTGATATCCGGGTCAAGGCCTTTGTCGGTTATTGTCTCGCCCTTTGGAGTCAGCCATTTGGCAACCGTAACCTTTAAAGAGGAACCTCCGGTCAAATCTTCCAATTCCTGGACCGAACCCTTGCCAAAAGATTTCTCACCAATTAATTTTATTTGACGGTTATCTCTTAAAGCGGCGGCTAAAATTTCCGAGGCCGAAGCTGAACCCTGATTAATTAAAACTACCATTGGGTATTCTGAAAATTTAGACGGGCCCTGGGATTTATATTCGTTTTTTTTCTCTTGGGCGCCGAAATCTTCAATCGCCACAACCTGTCCTTCCTCTAAAAACCAGCCGGCAATATCTTGAGAAACCTCCAGATAACCGCCGGGATTATCTCTTAAATCTAAAATAATTTTTTTGGCGGACGAATTTAAAATTTCGATTGCCGCCGTTCTGAAATCGAAGCTGGCTTTTTCTGAAAATTCATAAATTTTTATATAAGCAATGTCGCCATCTTTTATTTCCCACTTTAGAGACGGAACCAAAATCACATCCCTGACAATCTTGATTTCTTTTGACTCTTCCCATCCTTCTCGGAAAACTGTCAGAACAACTTCCGTTCCTTTTGGCCCGCGGATAAGATCTAACTGCTTCATCAATCGTCAGGTCGGAACTTTGAGTATCATTAATTTTTAAAATTTTATCACCGGCTCGAAGTCCGGCTTCCTGGGCCGGCGTTCCTTCCAGAGGAGCGATAATTTGGAGTTGTCCTTTCTTAATTCCGATTTCTGCTCCAATTCCCTCAAAAGTTCCGCTGACATCTTCTTTGAATTTTTTTGCCTCTTCGGGATTAAGAAAAACGGTATAAGGGTCTTCCAAACTGTTCACCATTCCGGAAATTGCCCCATAAATCATTTTTTGAATATCTAATTTTTGCTGGGTCAACAAATTTCTCTTCCAAAGCTTCCCATGTCTCCCAGAAAAGGGAAAAATCAATTTTCTCCGGTTTGCAAACCGGGCAAGTGACCTGAAATTTACCAAAAAAGACGCCTGCGGAAAAACCGGTTCCAACCAGAAATATTATTAAGAAAACAAAAATTATTTTTCTTTTGATATCCATCAATGACATTTTATCCTAATTAAAGCAAAAAGGCAACCCCTATAAATAACAATTGAGCCGGTCTTGAAACCTGGCTCAGTTTTTTGTGCCCCCAGGAGGAATCGAACCTCCACTTACTGCTTAAAAGGCAGCTACTCTACCGTTGAGTTATGGGGGCGATGCCGTTGGCGAAGCTAACGGTTACAGACCTTCTTCTTTTAATTGTTCTAACAATTCTTTTTGCTTTTTCGTCAACTTCTTTGGCGTTTTGATAATCAATTCCACGTACAAGTTTCCTCTGCTATAACCTGAAAAATGAGGAATTCCTCTATCCGAAATTCTTAAAATTTTCCCTGATTCCGTGCCGGCCGGAACTTTTAATAAAATTTTCTTTCCATCCAATGTCGGCACTTCAATCTCATCACCCAAAGCTGCTTTGGAAAAAGACATGGGCACTGAAACATACAAATCATCTCCCTTTCTTTTGAAAACTGAGTGAGGTTTAACAAAAACCCTGACATAGAGATTGCCCGCCTTTCCTCCCCGCCTGCCGGCATCACCTTTTCCTTCAATCTTAATTATCTGATTTGAATCAATCCCGGCTGGAACAAAAACTTTTAAAGTTTCCTCGGCCTGAACTCTTCCTTCTCCATGGCAAACGTTACAGACTTTTTCCGGTCTTTGACCTTCTCCCTTACATTCCGGACAAACAGCCGATCGGGTAAAAGAGCCGAAGAATGTTCTTTTTATTTGCTGGACTTCTCCCGTTCCCCGACAAGAAAAACACTCTTTAACCGGTGTTCCGGGCTCAGCTCCATTTCCCTGGCAACGGGAACATAAAACATATTTTCTTAAAGAAATCTCTTTTTCTTCGCCTTTTAAAGTTTCTTCCAAGGAAATTTCAATATTAACCTGGATATCTTTTCCTCTTTTTAAATCTCTTTTTCTTCGCGGTGCTCCAAAACCAAACATTTCTTCAACCATTTCACCCAAATCTCCCAAATCTTCAAAATCCACTCCGAAACCACCCGCTCCCGGTCTCCCCCAGGCCCACTGGAAATCCCCGCCTGGGGCGGAAAACCCTGACGCTCCATCAAAGGTCTGGCCAAACCTATCATACTGGGCTCTTTTTTCTTTATTGGAAAGAGTCTGGTAGGCCTCGTTTATCTCCTTGAATTTTTTCTCATCTCCGCCCTTATCCGGATGGTGTTTATGAGCCAATTTATGAAACGCCTTCCTGATTTCTTCTTCAGGAGCATCTTTTGAAACGCCTAAAATTTGATAATAGTCCTTAGCCATAAATTAGGTTTTTTCTCTTGTATTCTCCTTCTTCTGGTTTCGGTCCTTCACCTTCCTCCGGTGGTTTTTGCCCGCCTGTCTGTTTATACATTTCTGCTCCGATTTTCTGGATTACCTGCGATAATTCTGAAATTTTATTTTTAATCTCCTCTATCTTATCACTATCTTTGACTTTTTTCAAAGCTTCAATTTTTTCTTCAATTTCTTTTTTCGTGTCGGAAGCAATTTTCTCTCCGGCTTCCTTCAAGGCCTTTTCCGAAGTATAAACCAAGTTATCGGCTGAATTTCTGGCTTCAATCAATTCTTTTTTCTTTTTATCTTCTTCAGCATGTATTTCAGCTTCTTTTTTCATCTTTTCTATTTCTTCTTTTGACAAACCTATGGAACCTTCAATCTTAATTGATTGAGTTTGGCCAGTGGCTTTGTCTTTGGCCGTGACGGTTAAAATCCCGTTAGCGTCAACGTCAAACGTTACTTCAATCTGGGGAAGTCCGCGGGGAGCGGGCGGAATGCCGTCTAAAATAAATCTGCCAATAGACCGGTTATCATTCGCCATTGACCTTTCTCCCTGTAAAACATTTATTTCAACCGAAGGCTGGTTGTCGCCGGCGGTTGAGAATATCTGGGTTTTGGCCGTTGGGATAGTAGTGTTTTTAGAAATCATTGTTGTGCTCACTGCTCCTAAAGTTTCTATTCCGAGAGATAAAGGCAAAACATCCAATAATAAGACGCTTTTAATTTCTCCTTCGGGAGCCCTCCCTTCTTCTTTCGCTCTCAAAATCTCTGCTTGGATGGCCGCTCCAATAGCCACCACTTCTTCAGGGTTAATGGATTTATTTGGTTCCTTGCCAAAAAATTCTTTCACCTGCTCCCTGACAAATGGGATTAAAGTTGTTCCCCCGACCAAAACAATTTCCTCAATGTCAGATTTCTTCATCTTGATTTCCTCCAATGTTTTTTTCACCCTTTCAATTGACCTTTCAACCAAATCTCGGGTCAAATTTTCAAACTGACCTCGGGATAATTTATAGAGAAGGTGTTTAGGACCTGAAGCATCAGAAGTAATAAAAGGAAGATTAACCTCTGTTTCCAAGGTTGAAGATAATTCTATCTTTGCTTTTTCGGCTGTTTCTTTTAATCTTTGCAAGGCCAAAGCGTCTTTTGATAAATCAATGCCCTGCTCTTTTTTAAATTGCTCAACTAACCCAGTTAATTATTCTCTGGTCAAAATCCCTGCCGCCCAAGTGCGCCTCGCCACCCGTAGCCATAACCTCAACCGTTTCAGGGGTGGTATTTAAAATTGAAACATCGAAAGTCCCTCCTCCAAAATCATAAACCGCGATTTGCTGATTTGATTTTTTGGTAAAGCCATAAGATAAGGCAGCGGCTGTCGGCTCATTGATTATTCTTAAAACATTAAATCCGGCAATCTCTCCGGCTGCCTTTGTCGCTTTTCTCTGGGAATCATCAAAATTGGCCGGACAAGTGATGACCGCATCAGTTATTTTTTCTCCCAGTTTTTCTTCGGCGTCCAGTTTTAACTTTTGCAGTATCTGAGCCGAAATTTCAATCGGAGTATACCATTTATCGCCCATTTTCACTTCCACTTCGCCGTCCTGCCTTTCCCGTGTTTCGTAAGATAAAAGTTTCAGTTCTTTCTGGACTTCCGGGTCGGAATAGCGCCTGCCGATAAATCTTTTGACCGAATGAATCGTGTCTTTAGGATTGGTAACTGATTGCCTTTCGGCTAAAATTCCGACCAATCTTTCGCCGTTTTTTGCCAAAGCCACAACCGAAGGCATCAAAACCGACCCTTCCCTTGTTTCAATACATTTTGGCTCGCCCGATATAATGGAAGCCATTTTTGAAATTGACGTACCCAAATCGATACCTAATATTTTGCTCATAATTTTGTTGGATAAAAATTAATTATTTTTTACGACTTTTACTTTCGCAGGTCTTAATAACCTGCCGTTTATTTTATATCCTTTTTGGATTTCTTCAATAATTGTTCCGGGTTCAACTCCCTCTTTATTTACTTCTTCAACTACTTCATGGAAATTTGGGTCAAACTTCTCCCCTATTGATTTTATTTCTTCTACGCCCAAGCTTCTCAGGAAATCTTGAAACTGGATTTTTATTTGGAGTAATCCTTTAACATTATCATTTTTCTTTAAGTTTTCCGGTATTTTTTTCTCAGCAATATAAAAATTATCCAAAATTGGTAAAATTTTCAAGACGAATTCCTCGCTGGCATATTTCAAGAGCTCGCCGATTCTTTCCATTTCCTCTTTCTTATAATTCAAAAGATCAGCTCTCGCCCTCTGCCACCCAGCCAAATACTCATCTTTTTGCTTTTGATACTCTTCGAGATTTTTCCTTAATTCCTCTATATTTAATTTTTCCTTGCCCTCCGTAGCCTTCTTGTCCGCCGTAGCTTCAGCGGAGGCGGAGACGAAGGAAGGTTCTTTGCCTTTTTCCATTTTACTCTAATAACTTTGTTAAAGAATTAATTAAACTAATGTTTTTATTATAATTCATTCTTTTCGGCCCCAAAATCGCTAAAGTTCCTTTCTTTTTGTTGCGAAATTGACCTTGAGAAATTATCAGACTAAAATCTTTGAATTTAGAAAGTTGATTTTCTCTACCAATATAAACTTTAACTTCTGAACTTCCAAAAGCGAAGTTTTTGATGTCCTTTTCTACTTTTTCAGCCATCTCCATAAAGTTTTTAATATAATCGGCATTTTCAAATTCCGGCTCATTGAGAATCTCTGACCACCCTTCTTTCCAAGTAATTTTTTCATCGGATAAATAGCTCAAGGCTAAATTTGAAGAAAGAGAAGCTAAAATTTTGGTAATTTCCTGAGAAAATCTTAAAGAATCTTCAACTTCTTTTTCAATTCGCTTGACTTCCGTTAAAAATTTTTCATCACTAAAATCAGAGAGGCCGGATTCAAATAAATTATCAACAAAAAACCGATAGCCTTTATCTGTCGGCACTCTGCCGGCTGAAGTATGGGGCTGAGATAAAAACCCGGCATCAGTTAATTTTTGCATTTCAATTCTAAGAGTAGCCGGAGATAAACCAAAATTATGCTTTTTTTCTAAAAGTTCAGAGCTAATCGGCTGAGCCAAATTAATATAATCTTTGACTATTTTCTCTAATATTAAATTTTGCCTATCGGTAATCGGCATATATTTACCATATTCAATTATAGCAAACTGAAATTAGCAGTCAAGACCTTCGAGTGATAACGATGCTTGCCTGCCCCGTACACGCGCCACCATGAGGCGAGAACGTAGATCTCGCGAATGGAAAGCGTGTGCGGGGTCAAGAGTGCTAATTATTCAGGAAAATAAAAAGAGCCCGGCTTCGGACTTCGCTCAATAGCTATTGCTTCCTATTCTTCTCTTTGTTAAAATAGCCTAATGATTGAATTTTGGTTTTGTTTTCTTTTGGGAATTGGTTTAGCGATATGGCTCGCTTCCCCTCATTTATTTTAATTCAGGCGTTTTTACTTGTATTTAAAGTAAACTTTGCTAAACCTTAAATCGATATATTCCAAATCCCCTCTTTTCTCCGAGGGAATTTCTTTTTCTAAAACTAAAGAGAGTTCAATAACCTGCCAATTTAAATCTCCTTCTGGGTCAAAATAAATTTCCCAGCCCTCAGAAGTTTTGACATTTAATCTTTCCGGGGAAGGAATAATAAACTCCTCTATATCAATTTTTAAATTATCCTTTAATTTCGCATTAACTCCTCCAATCTTCTCAATCAAATCTTTTTCCATTACTTTTCCTCCTAATTTAATTTCGGGATAGGAAAGCAAACTTTTAACTGTTAAAAATTTGTATGGAATTTCCCAGATTTTTTCAAAGACAATTCCGTTTTCATCGCAATAATAAAAATCTGTTTCATTTAAGATGAGGGCTGCCCACGGTTGTCTTTCTTCAATTTCTAAAAATAATCCATCCGGTAATTTCTTTTTCAAATCAGATTGTGAAATCTGAGAAAATCTCTCTAAAATTAATTGGTCTATTTTATTAGTATTAATTAAAAAAATACTTTTCGTGGGAAACAAAAACAATTTTTGCTCAATTTCGCCCCCAACCAAATTTTTAAGTTCTTCTTCGGAAACTTTCTGCTGGCCGGAAATCTCAATTTTTTTTATCTGAAAAAAGTTAGCGAAACAAACTAAATAGAAAGTCCCTCCAACAAGAATCAAAAGCAATAAAGTAATCCACAAAAATCGATTTCTCAAAATCGATTTTTGCTTTCTGATGCGATAAGGTTTTCTCAAACTTCTTTTCATAATTAAAGCCCTCTTTTTGTTTTTCTCAATTTTTCAAAAATATAAGTCAGCCAGTATTTTTTAGAAAGCGGGAAATCCTGAGTTTTAACATATTCTTTCTTATATCCACCAAAGCCCATTTTGAACAGGGTTGGTCCTGCCCAGGGATGCTTGGGCTCTTTTTCAGGGTCAGTGAATCCCCAGAAGTCGTATAATTTACACCCTCTTTTCTTCGCTTCTTTTATTGCTTCCCATTGCAACAGATAAGGAATGGAAAATTTCGCATATTTTGAGAGAGAAGCCGCCTGGTGATAAAAGCCAATTCCAGACCAAAAAATTACCAAAACTCCCGCTGCTACCTCTCCTTTGTATTTTCCAAAAATTAATAAAGTCTCATTGTCTTTTGAAAAAACCTCAAATTCATTTTTTATATATTCAGAAGAAAAAGGAACAAATTTCTGTCTTTTCGCCTACCTCTTTATTCAGTTTTTGATAAATTTCAATATCGCTCAATTTTTCACTTTTTTCAATCGTAATATCTTGATTTTTTTCTGCCTGGCGAATCAGGTAGCGAGTGGTTTTTCTCATCTTCATTAAAAGTTCTTCCTCTGACGGAGTTAAATCAAGTTTCCAAGTAGCCGAATAGGCGTTGGCATGCATGGGTGATTTTCGGAAACCCAAATCCTTGAATATTTTCTCATTCTCTTCGTTTTTCACCAAATTGGAGCCAATCCTGATAAAACTCGCTCCTTCTTCTTCTCCGATTTCTTTTAATTTTTCCAGTAATATTTTTAAATTTTCTTTCTCAGTTTTTAATAAATGTTGAACAAGTAAAAAAGTCCCTCGTCTGGCGGTAATTTTAATGACTAAAGCGATACGCCAACTAATTGTCCATTCGTCATAAATTCCAATTCTCCAAATCTTATTGCCTTGATCATCTTGAAACTCTCCCCAATTCCAGGACTGCAAAAAAGTTTTTTCTTCGCATCCCAAAAGAAAATTCTCCCATTCTTTTTTGTTTGTAATTTCTTTTACTTCCATTGTTTTAAAAAATCTACGATTTTTTGAGCGTCTTCTTTTGAAATATTAATGTGGGTTGGTAAATTCAATGTTTCTTTGGCTAATTTTTCGGCTTTCGGGCAACTGCCAGAGATATACTGCATTTTCTCTAATCTTGTATCGTGAGGAGCAATTGAAGTTGTATACCAATCCCCTATTAAAAGATTTTTCTCCAAGCTTTTTTGATAATTTCGATGAGCTTTTGGATGTTTTACTGTAAATCTAAGAAAAATTTGTTTCTACCTTCATGCTCCCCAACTAATTCAAATGCAGTATTTTTTAACTCCTGCTATAAAAATCGGCAATTTCTTTCCGATGGCTCGTTAAATTTCTCTATTTTTTTAAATTGATTTAGAGCTAAAATTGCTAAAGCATTGGGAAGTCGTTTTGGGAAATAACAAGGTTTTCTACCTCTTTTTTCTTTCCAATGAACGGCTTTTGATAAAATATGAAACCACTGAAATAAAATCAAAAGATATTTCCCTAAAATTTTGTAAGTCGGTAAAATCAGCCAATTCATTAAAATTGGATGTAAAAGTTGTTGTTTAATCCAAAAATAAGATGGGTAGCCGATTTTCCCCTGATATTCTCTAATTTTTTCGCCAATTCATCGTCATTGGTGACTACCATCCCGCCATAAACCGAAGAAATTACTTTGTCTCGTGAAAAACTGAAAAATGCCGCTTTGCCAAATGTTCCTACTTTTCTACCTCTGTATTCAGCCCCAAAGAATGAGCGCAATCTTCAATTAAAATTAAATTATTTTGCTGGCAAATTTCTAAAATTTCATCCATATAAGCCGGCAAACCGAAAGTGTGCTGAACCATCACCGCTTTGCTTTTTGAGCTTATCTTTCTTCTCAAATCTTCAGCATCCATATTAAAGGTTTCTTCGTTAACATCAACAAAAACTGGTTTCAGACCCGACCAAATTATCGGATTGACTGCCGCATTACAAGTGAAAGCCTGAAGTAAAACTTCACTGTCCTTTTCTAAACCAAGGGAATTCAAAATCGCCATTAAAGCCGACCTTCCGCTATTAAAAGAAATGGCATATTTTACTCCTAGATATTTTTTAAATTCGTTTTCCAAGTCCGCAACTTGCCCTAGCTATCGATTGCTCATAAGTCGGCCTTCTTCTCCATTTCCACGGTTGCCAAAGTAATTTAAAAGCCAACGAATATCGTCTTTTTCGGTATTTGGCGAAAAGGATATTGAAATTGGCTTAAATAAATTCATAATTAAAACTAACCTACTAATAAACTAATTAACTGTTTCGGTACTCTGCTTTCTAAAAGAACGACATCGCCCGGTCGGCAAAAGGCTTTTATTTTGTCATAAATTTCTTTTGGGTCTTCAAAACAAAAAATGTCAATTTCGGTCATTCCTGATTTTAAAGCGCCGTTCTCTTATTTCTTTATACCTATCTTTTGTCGTAATAATAGCTAAATCGCAAACTTCGCCGATCTTCTGACCAATTCTTTTGTGAACTTCTTTTGAGGCACGACCTAATTCAATTAGGCAAGGCATAACGATTACTTTCCTACCGGGCCAGATTTTTAAATAGTTCAGGTCAGCAATCACTCCGTCGGGATTGGCAGAATAGGTTGAATCAATAATATTTAATCCATTTTTACCTTTCAAAAGTTTCATCGCTCCTTGTTCGGGTTTTATTTTCTCGCAGGCCCTGGCAATTTCTTTCAAACTCATTCCCAGTTCCTTGGCGCAACAAACCGCCCCTAAAATATTTTCTACATTCTGGCTTCCAAGTAAATTTATTTTAAATTCTGCCTTATCGCCATCCTTGCTGAAAACCTTAAAAGAAACAGAATCTTTAGCAACTTCGATATCCTCTGGCCAAATATCTCCTTCTTTGCCGTAAAGTCTTTTTGGTTTTGAAGTATTTTGATAAAGTTCCAAACAATAATCATTCCCGCCGTTAAAAATCGCCAGCCCCTTTTCAGGCAAAGATTCAATTAACTCATATTTCCCTTTTATTATCTTTTCCTGGGAGCCGAAGGTTGAAAGGTGTTGTTCATTTATTCCGGTTAAAATTCCGATTTTCGGTTTGGCAATATCGCAAAGCAATTTTATCCCTCCTCTATTGTAAGCCCCCATCTCGCAAATAAAAATTTCGTGCTCCTCTTTTAAATCATTCAAAATACACTGGGAAACTCCAATTTCTGAATTTTGATGCGCTTCAGTTTTTAAAACATTAAATTTTTCAGATAAAATCGTATATAAAAACTCTTTAGTTGAGGTTTTGCCATAAGAACCGGTGATACCGATAACAAGAAGATCTTCAAAGCCCTCTCTTTTTATTTTTGCTTTTTTGATAATCTGATTTCTGGCTAAAACCGCCATTGGCTGAAAGAAAAGAACGATTAAAGAAATTAAAATTGGAGAAAAGATATCAAAAATTAATAGCCAAAATGACATCCAGACAAGATTTTTCAGACCGAAATACAGAGAAAGTTAAAACTAAAATTGATAAAATTAATGCCGCCAAAGAAAGAGTGGCAGTTTTTTTTGTTAAAACCGGCTTGATTAATCTTTTTTTCAGAAGATTTCTGAAAAATATAGCTGATTCACCAAAATATAAAAAGGCTAAAATAAACGGAAAAATTGCGGGAAATAAAAATGGGCCGGAAATTAAAAATATCTTCAAAAACTGAAGATAATTAAATATAAGCCGTTTCCCTTTTTCGGTTTGAAAATGGTCTAAAAAGCGGCCGATATGATATTCCTTCAATTGCCAAAGATAAACCCAAAATAAAATAACTTTTGTTTCTCGGACAAGCCAAAGAAAACCCAATAAAAATGGCATAATTCTAACTCTTTAAAAATTTAATAACGATTTCGGCTAATTTTTCCGGCGCTTCTAAATTAACCTTATGGCCAATTTTCGGAATAATTTCAAGGGCCGAATTTGGAATTTCTTTTTCCATCAAACAACCATCGGATAAAGGAGTTATTTTATCTTTTTTGCCCCAGACGATTAAAGTAGGAACAGAAATTTGGGATAGATACGGAGTTAAATCTTCGGCGATTATTTTCTTAAAAGTTTCGCTCAGAATACCTTTTGCTTTAAGATAATCAGTTTTTCTAACAATAATTTGTAAAATAATTTTCTCAAAAAAGAATGAAAAGGTAAAAATGATAAACGATTTCCGATTTTGGCTATTATCAGGACTGAAAGACCCCAGATAGTTTTTTTTGGTTTTATCCCAGCGGCTGAACACAAAATTAAACCAGAAAGTTTTTCCGGAAATCGCACGGCAAATTTTATCGCTACCCTGCCGCCGAAAGAATGACCCAATAAAAAAAATTTTTCTTTTTCTAAAGAAAAATTTTTAACCCAATTTAGATAATCATCTAAGTCCCAAGGATGCTCTAAAATCATCTCGGTTTTAAAGCCTGGCAGGTCAGGCGTCAGAACCTCTATCCCTTTTTTTTCAATTTCTTCTTTTACCTTTTGCCATTTTTCTTTTGAACTTTGCCAACCATGTAAGATTATTAAAGTTTTCATTTTATCTTTATTTCTTTAAATCCTGTGTATTTTTGCAAAACATCTGGTACTTTGATTGAGCCGTCTTTTTGCTGATAATTTTCTATAATGGCAATTAAAGTTCTGCCGATGAGCAAAGGCGGTGCCATTTATCAGTATGAACAAAATCTAATTTACCATCCTTTCCCCGATAACGAATATTTAATCTCCTGGCCTGAAAATCAGTGCAATTGGACGTAGAATGAGTCTCTCGATAACGATTTTCCGAAGGTATCCAGGCTTCAATATCGTATTTAGCTGCTGGCGGGAAATCCTAAATCCCCGGTACAGATATTAACTACTTGATAAGGAATTCCTAAATCTTTCATTAGCTTTTTTTCTATCTCCAGAAAGAATTGATGTTCTTTCTGAGATTCCTCTGGCCGGCAAAAACTGAACATTTCCACCTTATCAAACTGGTGGACTCGGAAAATCCCTTTGGTATCTTTTCCATAAGAGCCGGATTCTCGACGAAAACAAGTAGAAAAGCCGACATATCTTTTAGGCAACTCTTTATCATTAAAAATCTCATTGGCGTGCATTACTCCCAACGGTTGCTCAGCGGTTCCGACTAAATATAAATCATCTTGGGACAAATAATAGGCCTCATTGGCATCGGCTTGCTCTAAATACCCCATCCCTCGAGCCATCTCAGACTTGAGCATCACTGGCGGAATGACCGGGATAAATTCTTCTTTTTTTAGAGTATCTGAAAGCAAAGTTAATTAAAGCAAATTCAAGGAAAGCTGCTTCACGCTTTAAATAACCAAAACGTGTTCCGGAAACTTTAGCCGCCCGTTCAATGTCAATCAAGTCAAGACTTTTGGCAATTGTCATATAATCTTTCGGCTGAAAACCAAATTCTGTCTTTTTGCCAACTTCTTTTAAAACAATGTTTTCCTTTTCATCTTTCCCTACTGGCACGTCATCAAAAGGTAAGTTGGGAATCTGAAGCATTAATTTATTAAATTCTTCTTCGGACTCCTTCAAATTTTTATTCAATCTATCACTATTTTTATCTAATTCTCGCATTTCCAAAATCAGTTTTTGTTTTTCTCCTTCATCTTTTGTCTGGGAAATTATTTTTGAGGCCTTATTTTTCTGAGCCAGCATATCTTCCAAGGCCTGTAAGGTTTCTCGCCTCTTTTTATCCACTTCCAAAAGCCGGTCAATATCAACCTTGACCTGTTTTTTTGAAATGCCTTTTTTTACTTTCTCTGGATTTTCCCTGATAAATTTAATATCAAGCATGTTTTTTAATTTTTTTAATTATTAAAATTAAACCGACAATTCCAAGAACTATAAAAATAAAATTCAGCGGCCAATATATCTTGGGACCGATTAAAATTGGATTATATTTTGATGGCCAAAATAGAAAAACATCATTGTGGGTTAAGCTGTCAAAGAAAATATGAATTAGCCAGGCAATCAAGGAACTGAAGAATAAAACTGGAAAAGAAAAAGATTGCTGAATTTTAAATTTCAAGGAGAACTTATTTAATTTTTCTCGGAATAGCCATAAAATTATGGCCAAAATCAAACTTCCCAAAATTGCTCCCAAAATCGAGTGCCAAAATCCATGATGGGGACAGGAATAACAACGTATTAATAAGAAGTCAATCGAATTGCCGGCTCAACATCCATCATCACGCTTCCCAAAAGAATCGCCCAGAGATTAAAATATCGTAAAGTTAAAACTCCAAAAAGTAATCCCGGACCTAAATGAAAAGGCGTCAACATGTTATCTTGGTCTCATCGTCGGAAATAAAATCACTTCCCGCAAACTATGAGAATCGGTTAAGAGAGCGACCAATCTGTCAATTCCCATGCCAAAGCCGGCAGCCGGCGGCATGCCGTATTCCAGGGCTTCCATAAAATCTTCGTCTCATTCTTTGAGCTTCTTCAAAACCGGCTTTAAAAAGTTTTTCTTGCTCTTCAAATCTTTTTCTTTGCTCAATCGGGTCGTTAAGTTCAGAATAAGCCCAAACCATCTCCCAACCCGCTCCGACAAATTGAAAACTGGCTAATTTCTCGGTTTCCCGCTCAAGTCTTTTGGCCAAGGAAGATTTACTTTGGGGATGATGAATAATAAAAGTTGGCTGCCAGATTTTAGGCAAACAGATTTTTTTGTAAATTTCATCCAGAATTTCAATTTTTCCTCGCTTTCCATGAAATTCTACGCCTAATTTTTGAGCCTTCTTTTCGAGAGATTTCAAATCGATCCCTTCCGGATTAATGCCGGTTGATTTTTTAATTATTTGAGAAAATTCTATTCTTGGCCAAGGAGATTTGAAATTAATTTTTTTACCTTCATAAGTAATTTCTGATTTCCCGAAGAGTTTTTTAATCAAGGCTCCAAATAATTTCTCAGTAAATTTCATTAAATCTTTATAATCGGCGTAAGCCCAATAAAATTCCAGCATGGTAAAATCCGGATTATGATTTCTGTCCATTCCTTCATTTCGAAAGCATCTTCCAATCTCATAAACTTTTTCAAAACCGCCGACCAAAAGCCGCTTTAAATATAATTCAGGAGAGATTCTTAAATACAAATCCATATCCAAGGCGTTTAAATGAGTTTGAAAGGGCTTGGCTTTGGCTCCGCCGTAAATTGGCTGCAAGGTCGGGGTTTCCACTTCTAAAAACCCTTCTTTCTCCAAAAACGCTCTGATTTCTTTGATAATTCTCGAACGTAATTCAAATTTCTTCTTGACTTCGGGATTAAAAACCAAATCTAAATATCTTTTTCTGAACCTTTCTTCAGTATCCTGAAGACCGTGCCATTTTTCCGGCAAGGGCAATAAAGATTTCGCCAATATTTTAAAATCGTTTACTTCAATAGTTTTTTCTCCTTTTTTTGTTTTGAATAAAATTCCCCTGACTTCGATAAAATCTCCGATATCAAAATTATCCAAGAAAAATTTATATCCTCTCTCCCCTATTCTGTCTTTCCTAAAATAGGCCTGAATCTTACCAGTTCCATCTTCAATATGTAAAAAAGTAGAGCCGCCGTGTTCTCGTATTGAACGAATCCTGCCAACCAAAACTACTTCCTTTTTTGAACGGGAAAGCTGATTAAACTCTACCAGGACTTCGCCAATCTTATGAGTTCTTTTTGTTCTCTCCGGATAAACCGAAAATCCAGCATTTTTAATCGCCTCGAGTTTTTTCAACCGAGTTTTTCTGATTTCCTCCAAAGTGGCCATAAAACTAACTTTATTCTACCTTGTTTTTATTCAATTTAGCAATTGCGCAGAAATTGAACAAGCGAACTTATTCAATTTTCAAGATTTTATATTCTTTTTTACCTGCGGGACTGTTCAGCGTGAATTTTTCGTCCTTTTTCCGATTCAAAAGCGCTTCTCCCAAAGGTGACATGTAGGAAATCTTTCCTGCCAAAGGATTAGTTTCCTCCGGCCCAATGATTTGGAACTTCATCTTTTCACCCTCACTCTTCAAAGTCACCAAAGAACCGATCTGAATGACGTCTTTTTTCTTCTCTTTAGAAATAATCACGGCATTTTTTATTATATTTTCCAATTCCAAAATTCGGCCCTCTAAAAAGCCCTGAGCTTCTTTGCCTTCTTGATAAGCGGCGTTTTCGCTCAAATCGCCAAAAGAGATAGCCCTTTCGAGAGTCTGAGCAATTTCTCTCCTTTTGACTTGTTTTGAGATAATCCAGTTCCTTTTTTAATTTTTCCAAACCCTCGGGAGTTAAATACTGTATCATTAGAAACTAAAAATTAAAAATTTATCTTGTGAAATACCAATTCAAAACGTCTCTGGCAACCGGCAGGGCAGCGGCTTGAACCCCTGGAACGTTTTCCAGCATAATTGTCAAAACAATCTGGGGATCTTCATAAGGGGCAAAAACCGTCACCCAGTTATGGTAAATATTTTCTTTCGACGTCTGGGCGGTTCCGGTTTTGGCGGCCGCTTTTTGCGGTAGAGTGTTTAAAATTGCCGAAGAACCGGAAGCAGAGGTAACCGCCTGCCTCATTCCTTCCCTGACGATTTGCAGGCTTTCTTCGCTAATAAAGTTTTCTCTAATGATTTTTGAAGAAAAAGTTTCCAGGACATTTTTCTCTGAATCAACAATTTCGTGAACGACTTGGGGCTGATATAATTTCCCGCCATTAGCGATGGCTGAAAAAGCTGTCGCTACCTGCAAAGGAGTGGCCGAAAGAAACCCCTGACCAATAGCCAGATTATAAGTGTCTCCCTGATACCATATTTTTTCAACTTCATTTGCAAAATTATTTTTCTTCCACTCCGGGTCGGGAATAAATCCATCTATTTCACCGGGCAGATCAATGTTGGTTTTCTGGCCCCAGCCGAAAAGATTAAGATATTGTTTAATTTTACTCACGCCCAATCCTTTAATATTTCCGTTGCCACCTCCGACAGTCCAGAAATAAACATCGCAAGAGACGGCAATGGCTTGACGAAGGTCCACCAGCCCATGGGTTGCCCAATCATGGAAAACTTTAATAATGGTTGGGTCGTAAGGATTAGGAATAGAAATTTCTCCCTGACAGTTAATCTTTTTGTCCGGATCAATTGTTTTTTCTTCCAAAACGGCTGAGGCAATCAAAGGTTTAATGGTGGAACCGGTAACATATGCCCCCGCAACCGCCCGGTTAAAGAGGGGTTTTTTAGGGTCATTTAAAATTGTTTGGAGTTTTTCCGCAGAAATCCCCTGACTGAATAAATTATTGTCAAAAGCGGGTAAGCTGACAAGGGCTAAAATTCCACCTGACTTGGGGTCCATGGCAATGCCGACGCCAGCTTGACCGCCCGTATTCTTCAACATTTCTGACAAAGATTCTTCAATTTTTTCCTGCAAAGCGCTATCTAAATAGAGAACAAGGCTTTCCCCGTTTTCCGGCTGAGAAGTTTGAGTTTCTTTTCTTTTTTGACCCGAGGCGTCTTTTTCAATTAAGATTTCCCCCGGCTTGCCTCTTAAAATTTCTTCATAGGATTTTTCCAAACCAGTTTTGCCGATATAATCGGAAATCGAATAGTTCTCTGAAACGCTTAATTCGGCAGTATTTATTTTGCTGGTATAACCAATCAAATGGGCAAAGGTTGCGCCTTGTTTGTAATCTCTGACCGTATTTTTTTCAATTCGAAAACCGGGCAATTCGGATATTTTCGGCTCAAGTAAAAGTAAAGTTTCATGAGGAATATTTTCTAAAATCAGCATTTCAGCCGATTCGGATTCGTCAATTTCTTTCTGAAGGACACCGGACTCTTTCTTGATGATTTTAGAAATCTCTTCAATTACTTTTTTTCTTCCTTCATTATCTTCCGGCAAATCTCTTTTATCTAAAACTAAATCGAAACTGGGAAGGTTAGAAACTAATTGTTCAAAATTTTTGTCGTAAATTACGCCCCGATCGCTTCTCAAAAAAATAGTTCTCAGGGAATTATCTTGGGATTCTTGTGAAAAAAAATTTCCCTGAATTATTTGGAAATAAAAACTTTGAATAAAAAGCAGAAGAATCAAGCCCAAACTCAAAAAATAAAATGCTTTCAAAATCCTCAAACTCAAAGGAACTTCCAATTTCCTCTCCGAAATACCCAATTCCTCCTCTTTCTTTTGGGCTAGTTTATCCAAAAGGACCTCGTGAGGTTCAATTGTTTCCTGGAACTTCCCTTTTATTTTCCTCTTATTTAGCTCGTTTGAAGGCAGGGGGTTTAAAAACTCCATAGTATTTTAGCAAATAAAAACCGCCAGTCCCTAAAACCAAATTAAAAATTATTTCAATCAGGATTGAGTAGCTGAAATTAAATTGGAAATGTTGGCTGGGCCCGAAAAGAAATCCTGAAAGATAGCCGAAAGACGGCACTAAAAGATTGTAAAAAATTGTCGCTAAAATCATTATTGAACTAATTTCCAAAACACTTACTTTCAGAAAAATTCTTAATAAGGCGGTGGAGATAAAATAGATAGAGATTAAACTTAAAGTGATGACGCCAAAAGGCAAATTGGAAAATATATCCAAGATAAATCCCCCGAAAATTGCCGAAAATAATCCGAAATTTTCATCCCTTTTCTCAAAAAGCACTAAGATTAAAACGGTTATCAAAACAAAATTGGGAACGACTTTTAAAAAATTTAAAAAACCGGTTTGAAGCAAAATCAGAAAACAAAGAGAAATTATGATTAAAATGATTTTTTTCATTTTGGGAACTCGGGATTAAAAAAACAATCTCTAAATCTTGAAGATTAAAAAATGGTTTTAGCGAAGCCACCTGAAACGGCTCAACATCGCTTTTCTTAACCTCTTGGATTTGGCCAACCAAAAGACCTTTGGGGAAAATTCCTCCTAAAGGACTGGTGACCACCAGATCACCTCCTTTAATTTCCTCATCCTTGGGAATAAGGGTTAATTCTAAATTCAAGCCGCCTTTCCCTTTAACTATGCCGTAAATATCGCTGTCGGAAACTTTAGCGTCAAAAGAGCTTAAATCAGAGGTAATCAGCATCACTCTTGAGAAATTTTCATAAACTTCCGAAACCTTCCCGCAAACGGCTTTTTCCTGAGTAATAACTGCTGTATCTTTTAATATTCCATCTTTGGCGCCTTTGTTAATTAGAATAAAATCCTGGGATGGGTCGCGGGAAATCACTTCCGCTATTTGTAATTTAAATTCTTTTTGAAGTTCCGAATCTAAGGCCTGTCTTAAAATTTCATTTTCTTTTTTTAATTCTTTTAATTGAACGTTCTCAGAAAGGAGTTGAAGATTTTTAATTTCTAACTCTTTATTTTTTTCTTCTAATGATTCTAATTTCGCCCAAAACTCAAAAAAATCAGAAACTTTTTGCCCTCCCTGCCAGAAAGTTTTTTGAATCGGAGATGAAATCAAATAAAAAAAGTTTTTCACTTCTTTCTGGAAAAAACTCAAAGAAAAAATAATTAAGATTGTAATCACCACGACCAAAATCTTATTTTTTGTCTGGGAAAGTTTCGCCATGATTAAATTATTATATCTGTTCTAAGTCCCCTTGACAAGGTTTCTTTGGTTTTTGTTCCAAACCAAAAAGGCGCTTGGGTGGCGGCGTCCTACTTTCGCAGGTAAAAACCAACTATCATCGGCCTTGGGTTATTTCACTTCCGTGTTCGGAATGGGAACGGGTGGGACAAACCCGGTATAGCCGCCACCAAAACGCCCTTTTTTACCCTGTTAAATGCCCTTTTTTTTTTTACATTATTTAAGGGCAATCCGCCATAGGGACGGATTATTCAGGGTGAATGATCGCTAATCGCTAGCCAAGAGGTTTTTATGATTTATTAGTACTCCTCGGCTGAAGCCCTTACGGGCCTTACACCTGGAGCCTATCAAGGTCGTAGTCTCCGACCAATCTATGAGTCTTAATCTTGGGGTGAGCTTCCTGCTTAGATGCTTTCAGCAGTTATCTCTTCCCAACATAGCTACCCAGCAGTGCCTTTGGCAAGACAGCTGGTAGACCAGAGGTTGGTTCACTCTGATCCTCTCGTACTAAGAGAGACGCCCCTCAAGACTCGACGCCTGCGGTAGATAGGGACCAACCTGTCTCACGCATATTAATCTTTTGTTACCAAAAGTATGGACTATATCACCCGCGCACATAACATTTTATGTGTGTGGCCGACGTATTACGGAAGGTTAAACTTCCGTCCTTCGTTTTAAACGAAGAGTCTCTACGGCTCATCCAACTTTTAAAATTGGACTTGCCTCGGTATTGTCCTTAAAATTACAGGTTGAGAATTTCTAAGGATTTCACCGATATTAGTCGGTTTTTCGTTCCGACGTTGCCGTCGGAAGCCGCCAAACTTGCTAACAGTAACAAGTTTTGGTTGACGGTTTGAACCCAGCTCACGTTCCGCTTTAATAGGCGAACAGCCTAACCCTTGGGAGCTACTTCACCCCCAGGATGCGAAGAGCCGACATCGTACTTTATCTATTATTTCTAATAGCGTGGACTATATCTTCATCCTTCACCTTTAGCTAAAGGTGAAGGAGTTGGCGTATTATAGCAGTTTAAACCTGCTATCCAGTCGCTTAAAGCGACTAAGTCTCTACGGGGTCAAACGCTCACTTCGTTCGTTAAATTCAAAATGCGCTGACTTCCCACGGTATTACCCATTCTTTTCTTTTAGCATAAAAGAATTAGGGCTTCACCGTTATTAGCCAAATTTTTTATCCTTTAATAAACTCAGGATAATCCTGAGCCAGGCCGAAGGATTATATGACATTACTATCATAGCACCCCGATGTTTCTACATAAGGTGCCGAACAGGGCCGTTGATGTGGACTCGCGGGCCCTACTAGCCTGTTATCCCCGGGGTAACTTTTGGCTGATGATCTTCGGATTTTCTACAAAAATCCGTCGGTTCACTAAGTTCTGGTTTCCCATCTGCGCGGCATATCCGCCTTGCAGTTAAGCCGGCTTTTGGCTTTGCCCGATCACTCCGATTTCCATCCGGAGCTAGCCGACCTTTAAACGCCTCCATTACCTTTTAGGAGGCAAGTGCCCCACTTAAACTGACCATCTGACACTGTCTCCTGCCTCATCAGCAAGATTAGAATCAAGGTTCCAAAAGAAAGGTGTTTCATTGGCGACTCCATCCGTCCCGAAAGACGAACTTCAAAGTCTCCCTTCTACGCTACGCATCTAAAACCAAAATTCAATGCCAGACTACAGTAAAGCTCCCGGGGTCTTTCCGTCTAGCCGCAGGTAACCGGCATCTTTACCGGTATTGCATTTTCACCGGGCGCCTCGTTGAGACAGTCCCCCAGTCGTTACGCCTTTCATGCGGGTCAGAACTCACCTGACAAGGGGTTACGCTACTTTAACACGATTATAGTTATCGCGGACGTTCACTGGCGCTTCGGTCGCTCAGCCCTCACCTTGCGGCGAGAACCGGCAACGTTAACGTTCCAGCACTGGTCAGGCGTCAGCCCCTATACTTCCCCTTACGGGTTAAGCAGGGACCTGTGTTTTTGTTAAACAGTCGCTAGGGGAACTTTCGCTGCGGCCCCTGTCCTTGCGGAAGGGGCAGTCCATATTGCGAACTTACGGACGCTTTTTTGCCGAGTTCCTTAACGAGGTTTCGCCCGTTCACCTTGGCACACTTATGCCAGTCCACCTGTGTCGGTTTGTGGTACGAACCCCGCTCCTTTAACTCTACGCGCTTTTCTGGGCAATCTATTTGATAAATTCGCCTTGTCCGAAGACAAAACTCAACTGTAAATCCAATAATACACCCTATCTCTTAGATTGCGTCACGCTTCGAAAAAGAGCGGAGGGGCCGGAATATTAACCGGCTGTTCATCAGCTACGCCTTTCGGCTTTGCCTAAGAATCGCCTAACCCTTGGCTGATTTTCATTGCCAAGGAAACCTTTGACTTTCGGTGTCCCGCTTTTTCAGCGGGATTGTGGTTACTCATGCCAACATTTTCTCTTCTCCACCCTCCATCCCGCCTTACGGCGAAACTTCACTGAGTGAAGAATGCTCCCCTACCCCCTTCACTTTCTCGCGAAAATGAAGAGCCATATCTTCGGTACTGAGCTTGAGCCCCGTAAATCTTTGGCGCAGAATCTCTTAACTAGTAAGCTATTACGCACTTTTTAAAGGGTTGCTGCTTCTAAGCCAACCTCCTAGTTGTCAGAGAAATTCCACTTCCTTTGTCACTTAGCTCAAATTTAGGGACCTTAGATGATGATCTAGGCTGTTTCCTTTTTGACCCTGAAGCTTAGCCCCCAAGGTCTGACTGCCCGTTAATTTTTTTCTAGCATTCGGAGTTTGATTGAAATATCTAAGCAAAGCTCAAAATATTCCATTCAGTGCTCTACCTCTAGAAAATTTAGACGGACACTAGCCCTAAAGCTATTTCGGGGAGAACCAGCTATTACCAAGCTCGTTTAGTTTTTCGCTTCTTGCCACAACTCATCCCAGAGTATTGAACGGCTCACGGGTTCGGGCCTCCCCCTGGCTTTCGCTCGGGTTCACCCTGGTCATGGCAAGCTCGCTTGGCTTCGGGTCTCAAACATCCTCTTTAAATCGCGCTTTTAACGCTTGCTTTCGCTATGCCTTCGTGCCAGAAGCACTTAGACGAAGAAGATATTAGAACTCGTTGGCTCGTTCTGCAAAAAGCACGCCCTCACCCTTGCGGGCTCGGACTCTTTGTGGGCAAAATGGTTTCAGGTTCTATTTCATCGGGATCACCTCCCTACTTTTCACCTTTCCCTCACGGTACTAGTTCACTATCGGTGAGAGGATAGTATTTAGCCTTGGCTGTCGCCTCACTCCAAACCGCAAAGCGATTTAAAATGAAGCCTGTAGTTCAGCCTGTTTCCCACAGAACTTTCATTTTCCATGGTACTTAAGTTTAGAAATTCAGAGCATGTGATGATTTTCACTTACGAGGCTATTACTCTCTTTGGCGCCCCTTTCCAGGGAGCTTCAATTAACCAAATCACAATTTTTAAGCTCTGCTCAAAGACAAACCTTGAGACATTTCTATCTTGCAACTGCCACCTAATATAATTTAGGTAGCTCTGGGCTATTTCCCTTTTCGCTCGCCGCTACTCAGGGAATGCGCTTCGCAATTTGTTCACCTTCGCTGAAGAAATCTTCAACAAAGCTGAACATTTTCGAAAAATTGCGAAACATTGTTTTCTTTTCCTCCGCTTACTGGAATGTTTTACTTCAGCGGGTTCGCTCTCTGCCCTTGCGGGCCGAGTAATTCGCCTTAACAGCGAATTGGGTTTCCCCATTCGGAAATCCCCGGATCAAAGGTTGCTAAGCACCTCCCCGAGGCTTATCGCAGCCACGCCACGTCCTTCATCGCCTTCCTCTCCCAAGGCATCCACCATCTGCCCGTAATATAACCACTTGGCTAGCAATTAGTAATCACTAATAAAAATTCTTTTAAAGAATTTTGATCAAGTCGTCAATTTAAATCTTAAAGATTTAAATTGAATAGACTAATAATTTTATTACGGCTATTTACCCTGTTAAATGCCACTTTGTGGCAATTTCGCCAAACGCGAAATTATTTAACAGGGTGAATTAAGTTTTTAAGGTTCAACTCCTAATCGACTTAGGAGCTAGGAAATAAAAGTTAGACCAAAATATAATTTCTAATTTCTATGTCCTATCTCCCAAATTATTAAAAAGAAAAACCGCTTTTTGAAGCGGCGTCCAGAGAACAACTAAAAATAACAGAATCTAGCCGCTTCTTTTAATTAAGGTTGTGGATAAGTTTTTCATAACTAATTGGTATTTTAGCAAATCAAAGAAACTTGTCAAGCCCTCCCCTAGATATGGAGGGTCAAGCCCCATTTCCCCGCTCCCGATGGGAGCGGGGAAAATCTTTAAATTAAATTTTCTTGGAATCCTATTCGCTTTTCAGCTTTTTCTTCAGTCCTTCCAACATTTCCGCAGCTGTTTCTTTTCCGCCAAGTCCAAAAGCTAAACCAAAGGCTAGGGCCAACATGGCAATAACGCCGGCGAACAGAGTACTGATCAGGTATTTGGCAACCCCAAGTTGCAGCAAAATTGCTAAAATGGCAAAAACATAAATTGACCATTTAACAATTATGCTGGTGTACTGGGCGAAGCCGACTTTGGATTTTTCTACTACCGCTCTCATTACTTTTTCAACAATATCAGCCACGATTACCGCCACGACGAAAATGGCTACGGCCACGATGACATTGGGCAACCAGGCAAGAACATTCTGCAAGAACGAGGCGAACTGGAAGAATCCTAAAGTTTCAACTGCTGCCGACAGAAAGACAATAACTAAAATCCACTTACAAATCGCTCCAATAAATCCAGACACATCAGCTTTTAATCCAGCCTTCTCTAAGGCTTCATCCCAACCGCTTCTGGCAAAAAGCTGATTCAGCTTGACCATCTGAAGAATTTTAGCAATTAATTTCCCGACGCCAACAGCAACAAACCAACCGATAACAAAGATAATTATTGCCCCAATGAGCCTCGGTAAAAAGGTCAGGAAAAGCTGCCACATGGTCTGCAAAGATTCAATAGTTACGGTGTACCAATCTTGAATCATTTTGTTTTAAAATTTTTAAAACTGATAAAATAGAAACTCGATACTCCGACGTAGCTCAGTATTGATCCTGAGCTTGCCGAAGGGGTCGACCTTTACCCCGTACTAATTTTGCCACCGAGCTTCCTTGCGAAGTGCGTCCCGCAAATAGCGCATAACCTATTTTGGGGGCGAAGCGCTTCGCCGCCCCAACGGGATGCGGCTATTCGCCGCCCGCGCTTCGCGATTATATTCAGAAGCAAAATTAGTGCGGGGTTTACGCAAATTATATCATTATACAAGACCTGAAACGATTAGCAAGAGGGGTTTTCCACAGCGGTACTTAAGTTGGCGAAAAAGTGGACCCAGGCAGAATCGGACTGCCATCTCTACATTGCAAATGTAGTGTTCTACCGTTAAACTATAGGCCCTTAAAAGTAATTTCCTTTAATTTTAAAATTCATTTCCTTTGGAGAAGGAACTAACATCCATTCGAAATTCCATTTTTTTGGGTTCTTGATTGACGGTCCCTCAAAATCCCACCAAATCAATTTAAATTCTTTAATTGGAAATTTCTTTACTCCGGCAATTTCCGGATCCATCAAAATAATCTTATCTTTTTCAAAACCAATCACTACTGAATAATGACCTTCGTATTCAGAAAACCAGTCAACGATTACGGGGCATCCTAATTTTATAAATCGCTTTAGATCTTCAATTTTACCTCTTTGTTTCCAAAAACCATGAAAATTTAAAGATTTAAGAGCTTTTATCAGTCCTTGAGGAGATACGCCTTTTTCTCTCATAGCTCCTGCTAATTTCGCTAACTTTTTTTCAGAAAGAGAAAAACCGTAATAATCCAAAACCATCTTCAGCGATGCCGGCCCGCAGAGACCAGAAGTTTGACGAATGGGTTTTAATTTCAGCATTTATTTTATAAGTGGGCGACGAAGGAATTGAACCTTCCACCTCTTCTTTATCAGAGAAGCGTTCTACCGATGAACTAGTCGCCCGCATCTTACTTTTTAGTTTTGGAAAATTACCATTTATTAAATCTGGAATTAATTTTTCAAATAAACTTGGATTAATTTTTATTGAACTTTAGTTATAATCTCCGCTATTGACAAAAATTTTTGTTGTTTCAGTTAAACCCCTCTCAATAAAAGTCGGCAATTTCCATAATTCGCCGAAGGGCGGAATTGCTCCTAATTTTATCCCTTTAAATTTATTTTTCATTACGGTTTCCGAGATGAAATCCACTTTTTTCGCTTTCGCTAATTTTTTGAATTTATTTTTATCCAGATTTTTATTACCCGGCAATAAGGCGATTACTAAATCCTTATCTGCTTTCAAAACTAATGTTTTGCCGATGACGCTTGGCTTTACTTTTAAGGTCGCTGCCTTATCATAAGCAGTATAAACCGTCCGGTGTTTCACCGGTTCGTATTTAATCTTATTTTTTTCTAAAAAAGTGGTTATTTTCTGAGGAATTTTAGACATATCATTTCTAATTTTAGCAAAAAAGAAAAAACCTGTAAAGGTTTTTTCTTTTTTAAATTTAGTTCTTTAGAGTTGCTCCGGATGTCGATTTTAGGTTCCGACATCACCACCTAAGAGTTAAAGCGAGATATCTCGCGCCTCAACTCTTGCCGACGCTTTCGATTTTAACACTTCAAAAAAGTATTAAAATGTAGTGATCCATCCCCAGGTTCCCCTAGGGATGCCTTGTTCATGTTTCTCCCTATATCGCTATAGAGCATGGACTATATCTTCATCCTCTTTTTTAGCGGGAGCTCGGCGTGTAGTTTTTCAGGGGTCCCGCTTTCTAGCGGGACTGCCATGCTGATCGTCTGCATTTTAGCATTTTTACGCATATTAATTTCTTTTGCTGAATTTGCTAAGACATACATTCTCCAATAATCTGGATCTACAGAATAGCTTGGGTTGTGAATTTTGCCTGTTTCTATCACTAAATCATTTAGAAGCTCTTTAATCTTTACTAACTTTTCTTTATCATTCTGAACTAATTGGATATAAAATCTTGCTTTTTCGTCTCTTGGGATGCCGCCTTCTGGCATCAAAAAATCCTTTAATATAACTAATCTTTTCTTCATCGCTTCTTAAACTTCAAAGGGTTAAAATTAAAATCCAGAAAATCTGCCAGCGTCTCAAGAACATATACTTTTCGGTATTTTCCTTCTTTTTAAATCCAAGAATTATACCCTAAGGTATTTTGTCTTCTATATAATCTCTGTAAAACTTTTTAACCATTACTCTTTTTCCCTCTCTGCGAGTATTACGAAATCTTTTGATTACTAGCTAAAAGTGCCTTCTCCATCGTGTAATGCTACCATAGAATGATAAGCCTTAATTAGAGTGAGGCCTTCGGCGTATAGTCTCATGAGGGGTTACGCTGATTACAGCGGAACTTCATACCTGCGTAATTGATTGTCTGCACTAGGATCTCCTTGGGTTACTCATATTAATTTTATTTTAGCATCCCGAGTAGGCTCCTAGATACACAGATTCCTTCCAGCATATAGCTCAAGTTCCGTTATTCTCTAAGAGCTATTATTCCCCTCTTAGGGTCGCAACTTTCCTTACGACTTACACCGCTTATTACTGACCTTACCTCTAGGTCCGCCTAAGGGCAGGATTTTACTCTCGGGTACTGCCAGCTCTCTTGGTGTGTACGGGCGGTGAGTACAAGACCTAGGAACGTATTCATCGCCACATAGCTGATTGGCGATTACTAGCGATTCCGGCTTCATGAGGTCGAGTTTCAGACCTCAATCCGAACTAAGAGACCGTTTGATGGGGTTAGCTCCGCCTTGCGGCTTGGCAACCCATTGTCAGTCCCATTGTACCACGTGTGCAGCCCAGGGCATCAAAGGGCCATGCTGATTTGGCGTCATCCCCGCCTTCCTCCCAGTATTCCCGGGCAGTCTCCTGTGACAAATAAAACACAGGATAAGGGTTGCGCAGGTTTCCCCATTTAAGGGAGCGCCTCAAGGCACCTGCTGACGACCATATTCTTCCATAATTACTTATGGTATGGACTATACCATTTCCCATTTGGGAACCAGCGTGTAATGGTGAGTTTATCGACCATTAAATTCTCCTAGCCCTAGTGGAAAATTAAGTCTCTACGGGGTACGAGTACTAATTTTTGTAACTTCAATGAATAAGGTAAAATATTTTCTAAAAATTTCTTTGCTTCGATAACGAGAGATATAAAGACAAAAAGTTTTTGCGGTTTTGTAATAATAAATTTTTGTACTGATTAATCCCAATTCTTCTTAAGAAGTTTTTTGTCTTTTTCAGCTTCACTTTCTCTTCGCGTAAACAATTCGACAATCATTTCGTAAATTTTTATCGATTGAACCGTCTCCATCAAACCTGTCCGGCAAAATATGCACGAATAATCAATTTTATTCTTTAAATTATCTAATTTATCTCTTAGCAGAAATAAATTCTCTTAATAATGGACGGCTATTCACGAATAAGTGATTTCGATTAAACTTTATTCTACTCTTCTGGGAAAAATCTCTTCTAAAAATTTTCTGAATACTTCTATTAAACCAGAATCGGTATTACTTAATCCGATCGAACTTGACCACCAATAACTATCAGCACACCAAAGACCAAGAATATAAGCATCCTTCTCGTTTCGAGAAGAAATTACAAAAATTAGTACTCGTACTTCCCACGGTATTGCCCATTCTTTAATTATATCATTAAAGAATTTGGGTTTCACCGTTATGAGCTGGTTTTACAATTCCGCTTACTGCGGAAAAGGGTCGTATCCTCCACCAAAATTTGGTGAAGGACCAAACCCTTATTACTGACCTTACCTTAGGTCCCGCTAAAGCGGGAACTTCGGGTACTGCCAGCTCTCTTGGTGTGACGGGCGGTGAGTACAAGACCTAGGAACGTATTCATCGCCACATAGCTGATTGGCGATTACTAGCGATTCCGGCTTCATGAGGTCGAGTTTCAGACCTCAATCCGAACTAAGAGACCGTTTGATGGGGTTAGCTCCGCCTTGCGGCTTGGCAACCCATTGTCAGTCCCATTGTACCACGTGTGCAGCCCAGGGCATCAAAGGGCCATGCTGATTTGGCGTCATCCCCGCCTTCCTCCCAGTTTTCCCGGGCAGTCTCCTGTGACAAATAAAACACAGGATAGGGGTTGCGCAGGTTTCCCCATTTAAGGGAGCGCCTCAAGGCACCTGCTGACGACAACCATGCAGCACCTGAGCTAGTGTCCTTGTGAGAAGTCCCGCCTTTCAGCGGATTTCACTAGCCTGTCAAGCCCTGGTAAGGTTCCTCGTTTGTTGTCGAATTGAGCCACATGGTCCACCGCTTGTGTAAGTCCCCGTCTATTCCTTTGAGTTTCAACGTTGCCGTCGTACTTCCCAGGCGGGACACTTAACGCGTTAGCTTCGCCACCCGAAGGGTCGACACTTCGAATAGCCAGTGTCCATCGTTTACGGCGTGGACTACAAGGGTATCTAATCCTTTTTGCTCCCCACGCTTTCGTCCCTCAGTGTCAGGGTCGTCCCAGCTGAATGCCTTCGCTTTTGGTGTTCCCGACGATATCAACGGATTTCACCCCTACACCGTCGGTTCCATCAGCCCCTAACGCCCTCAATCTCGCCCATCTCTTCCGCAGCTTCAAGGTTAAGCCCTGAAGATTTAACGAAAGATGCGGCGAGACACCTACGGACTCTTTACGCCCAATAAATCCGGATAATGCTTGGGGGTTCTGTTTTACCGCGGCTGCTGGCACAGAATTTGCACCCCCTTATTCCTGAGGTACTGTCACCCGAAGGTTCCTCCCTCAGAAAAGTTTTTTACACTCCGAAGAGCTTCTTCAAACACGCGGCATCGCTCGGTCAGGGTTTCCCCCATTGCCGAATATTCTCGACTGCTGCCTCCCGTAGGAGTGGGAACCGTGTCGCAGTTTCCCTGTTGGGGGGCAGACTCTTATCCCCCCTACCCGTCATCGCCTTGGTAGGCCATTACCCCACCAACTAGCTGATAGGCCGCAGCCCCATCCCATTCCGGCTTGCGCCTTTACCCTTGCGGGACCATCGGGAATTAGCCAACCTTTCGGCTGGTTATGCCCGTGAATGGGGTTGGTATCTACGTGTTACTAACCCGTTTGCCTCTAGTCAGTGCGAAGCACTGACTCGAACGACTTGCATGCCTTATCCATGCCGCCAGCATTCATCCTGGACCAGGATCAAATCCTCAAAAAAAAATATTTTCGGAGCAACTCTAAAGAACTAATGCTCAATTATCGATTTTCAATTTTCAATGTTCTTGCCCTTCAATCAAAATCAGTAAAATAAAACCGTGAAGACATCCAATTTTCTTTCGACACCTTCACGGTTCTATTTTTGATGTCTTTTCTCTTTTTGTTATTTACCCTGTCATATTTTTATTATTTTTATTATTGACCCCTAACCTTTCCTAACTCCTATTTTACTCGGTCAAGAAAGTTTGTCAAGTCCTTCATATCGCCAGTTGAACTCAGCTCCGTTTTTAATGAGCCGACAGCAGGATTCGAACCCGCGACCTACTGTTTACAAAACAGTTGCTCTACCACTGAGCTATGCCGGCACTATACCGCATATAGTGAGATCGTGCCCTATCTTTCTAGTCGCTGACGATTAATATGAGCCGACCCTTACGGTTTAGGCAAATTAGTCGGAGGTAAATTTTTGTCTTCGTTTGCCGATTTCCTCACTTCCTGCCAGTAATTATCATTTTCCGAATTTTTCTTTCTCAGAGACCTTTCTCTCAATTTCTGAGCCAGTTGGCCGTTTTGCTTTCAGTTTTCAGACTAAAGACCCTGAATTTTGAAAGCAACTTCTGCAAAAAAATTTCCAAGGGAGGAATCTTTACCGAGCGCCAAGATTTTATTTTATTTTTTAATTTGGTAAAAAAAGGTTCTGAAGCCAATTCGGTCTTCGGCAACTGAACCAAGATTGGCCTTTTTTTAAGAAGGATTGCTACTATACCCAAAAAACTGAAAATTAAAATAATGGTAGCAATTAATTTTACCATTTAAATTTCGTATCTGTTGAATTTTTCGATGATTATATTCTCTCCTAATTTACCGATACATTCTTCGACTAACTCTTTTATGGTTTTTGTTTCGTCCTTAATCCAGGGTTGAGAAAAGAGAGAAACTTCTTCCTTGTATTTCTTTAATTTGCCTTCAATAATCTGAGCTATAATCTGCTTTGGCTTGTCAGTTCCCTTAGATTGCTCTTGATAGATTTCTTTTTCCTTATCCAAAATTTCTTCCGGAATATCTTCTTCCTTCACAAAAGAAGGTTTGAGAGCGGCGATTTGAAGACATATTTCATGGGCTAATTTCTTGAATTCTTCATTTCTGGCAACAAAATCGGATTCGCAACGGATATCTAAAATCACTCCTACTTTTTTATTGGGATGAATATAACTTTCAACTATTCCGGCTTTTACTTCTCTTTCCGCTTTTTTACCAGCCAAGGTTTTCCCCCATTTTCTCAGTATTTCTTTTGCCGCCGCTATATCCCCTTTCGCTTCCTCTAAGGCCTTTTTACATTCAGAAACCGAAACTCCGGTTTCCTCCCTGATTTGTTTGATTTCATCAATGGTTACCATATTTTTATTTTTCGCTTTTCTCTTTAAGTTTGGCGTTGAGAATGGTTTCCTTTACTTTCTCCAAAATATATTTTATGGCTGTTTGAGAATCATCGTTGGCTGGAATAGGATAATCGACGAGCGTTGGGTCGCAATTTGTATCCGAAATTGCAATAACCTTTACTCCTTTTTGTTTGGCTTCTTTAACGGCCAGGATATCCTTTTTCATATCGAGAGCAAAAATGGCTTCTGGAAGCTTTCCCATTTCTCTTATTCCGCCAAATTTTACTTCAAAACCCCTGAGAGCCTCGTCGATTTTGGCTTTTTCTTTCTTCGTATATTTTTCCAATCCTCCTTCAGTTTTCTTTCTTTCCAAATCCTTAAAATATTCTATCCTTTTTTTCATTACCTCAAAATTAGTAAAAGTTCCACCCAACCAACGATTAACAACGTAATATTGGCCGCATTCAACGGCCGTGTTTTTGGTTGATTCCCTGGCCTGAATTTTCGTTCCGACAAAAACCATCCTCCCCTCTTGCGAAATCAGATCCTGAATGAATTTTAGAGCTTCTTGAAATTTCTCAACGGTTTTCTCCATGTCAATAAGTATGGATAGTGTTTCTAACGCCCGAAAGATAAGGCATCATTTTGGGATGAATCTTGGAGGTTTTGTGACCGAAAGATAAACCCGCCTGAAGCATCTCCTCGGGATTAAGGACGGCATCAAATCCTTTTGTTTTTTTCTTGGTCTCTGCCATACTTTCCAATATACTATAATTTAGATATTAAATCAACAATTGATTTTTTTCAAGTACTTTGGTATCATATGTTTATAAAAGTGAACTCCCCGAAGTGCGAAGGACTCGCCTCCGACTGAGGGGAGGACAGTCAATATCATGAAAAAAGATATCCACCCAAAATATTACGAAAATGCCAGGGTTCAATGCGCCTGCGGCAATACTTTTACTATTGGCTCAACCAAAGAACTAATTGAGGTTGAAATCTGCTCCAAATGCCATCCTTTTTATACTGGCAAGGAAAAGATTATGGATGCTCTGGGCCGAGTGGAAAAATTCAGAAAGAGATTGGCCAAGAAAGAAGAACTGACAAAAAAGAAAAGAAAATAAGCTATGCCGGATATAAAAGGTATTCAAGGGGAATACGAAGAACTCTTGGAAAAACTCAGCGATCCTGAGTTGATTTCAAATTGGGAAAAATTTGAAATATTGGAAAAAAGGAAGAAATTTCTTGAAAAAATAATTGGGAAAAATAAAGAAATTGAAGATGGTAAAAACAGAATCGAGGAAAATAAAATAATAATTTCGGCAAACGAAGACCGCGAACTCGTTTCTTTGGCCGAGACGGAAATTGGTCAACTTCAAGAAAGGGAAAAAATTCTGGAAAAAGAATTAGAAAATCTGCTCAATAATGAAGAGGAGGAAGAGAAGAGTGAGGCTGAACCTGCTTCGGTCATCGTTGAAATCAGGGCTGGGACGGGCGGTGAAGAAGCGGCTTTATTCACGGCCGATCTCTTCAAAATGTATTCAAAATATGGCGAAAGACAAGGTTGGCAAAAAACCATTTTAGACTCCCACCATACGGAACTTGGTGGCTTTAAAGAAGTGGTTTTTGAGCTATCAGCCAAAGGCGGAAACGGCGATGTTTTTTCAAAAATGAAATACGAAGGCGGGGTTCATCGCGTTCAAAGAATCCCTCTGACTGAAAAGGGCGGCAGGGTTCATACCTCAACCGCTTCAGTTGCCGTGCTTCCCAAACCCAAGTCCGCCAAAATGAAAATAAATCCTGCCGATTTAAGAGTTGATTTTTACCGGGCTTCCGGGCCTGGCGGCCAGTATGTCCAAAAAAGAGAAACAGCGGTTCGGATTACCCATCTGCCAACCGGCTTGGTGGCTACCTGTCAAACCGAAAGAAATCAACTAAAAAACAAAGAAAGCGCGATGAAAATTTTGGAAGCGAGGCTTTTAGAAAAAAAGATGGGGGCGGAACAAGAAAAAATCGCTGACAAAAGAAAAACCCAGATTGGCTGGGCTAAAAGATCCGAGAAAATAAGAACCTATAATTTCGCTCAGGATAGACTCACTGACCACCGAATTAAAAAAAGCTGGAAACAATTGGAGAAAATTCTAAATGGGGATTTAGAACCTATAGTCTCCGCTCTCCAGAAATTCCAGGAGCAGACCTAAATTCCCTCCCTCAATTGCCTTAATATCTACTTCGTATTTTGAGGCAATACTTAAAACCGAATCTCCGTAAAATCGGTATTTTGTATTGGTGGTACCGGCAAAATAAATCATGGCTGCCCGCCACTCATCATTGGCTTTTTTAGAAGAAGCGCCATATTCTTTCAAATACAGGCCGGCCGCTAAAAAGGCATCTTGAATATTCCAAGGGTCAGCCGGCTTTCTCCCGGTAATTGCTTCAATCTTAGCTTTATATAATAACCAGGTTGAGGGCAAAAACTGGGCTGGTCCCATTGCCCCGCCATAACCCACTCTTTTCCCGTTCGTATACATTGGGCAGGAAACAGGAGTAGTATAAGGGTCTCTCCCTAATTCCTGGCAAATTTGTAAAAAAGGTTTCAAGTCGCGGGTTTTTTTCATGACGTCTTCCAATTTTAAACTTGGGTATTTACAGGTTGGACAATTACACTGGCCAACATTTTTCCCCAAATTTGACTCCTGGGTTAAAACGGCTAATAAAAGCGCCGGCCGCACACCGGTTATCCCGGAAACAAATTTGGCAATATCATATGCTTCCCCAAAAGTCGGGGCCTTGGGAACTCCGATTAATTCAAAAATCCGAGCCCTAATTTCAGCTGCCCTTTTCTGGGTCTCCTGAAGAAGTTGCTGATAGACAGATTCTTTTCCTTTTGTTTCGGTCAAAAGTTTTTCCTGTTCTTTCCGCGACGATTCAACGCTCTGTTTCTGAAGAACTTGAATTGACAACATTCTTTGCAAATCATCTTTTTCGGAATCTAATGATTCTTTCTGACCCTCTAAATAGGCCTTTTGAGTTTTAATTTCCTGAAGGAGATTTTTGGTTTTTGAATTTAAAGTATTCAAGGCAACCAAGTTATCAAAAAAATCAGAAATTTTCGGTTCCGAAAGGAGAATCTCAATCAGAGATTTCTGGTCCTCAACGTAAACTTCCCTTAAAAGATTGGCTAAATTTTCCTTAATGTCTTCTATTTTAAGAGCGGTTTTATCAATTGAGGTTTCGGTATCCTTTATCTGATAGGTAATGTCTCCAATCATCAGGTTTGATTGCTTAATTTGCAAGTTTAACTGGTTAATTTTATTTTTCAAAATCGAAATTTGACGATTCAAACTCTCTTTTTCTTGCTGGGTTTTGGTAATATCTTTTTCATACTGAATAATTTTTTCTTCCAATTGTTTTAATTCTTCTTCCAGTTGAGTTCTTTCTTCTTGCGGTGTTAATTGAGCAAAAACATAACCAGTCGCTCCGCTCCTTGTAATTATTTCATAATTAAAGAAAAATTTTGGCGAAATTAAAGCCAAAACTAAAAGCAACGAGAAAACTAATTTGGAAATACGAAAATTCATATTTTCATTTAGATTCTTCGATTGGTTCTTCTTTCTTTTTTTCTTCCACTTTTTCCACCTCCTCAACTTTTTCTTCAACTGGCTTGGCCAATTCTTCCTCAACTTTCTGCGGGGGCTTCGCCTCGGCCACAATCTCTTCCGGGTTTTTTAAAATTTCCACTCCTTCTGACACTTTTAAATCTTTAACCAAAATAGTATCCGCAAAAGTTTTAAGAGTGGAAATATCAACCTTGATTTCCTTCGGTAAGTTTTCTGGTTTGGCTTTTATCTCTAATTCATGAATAACTTTGACTAAAGTTCCTCCCAATTCTTTAACGGCCGGCGACTCCCCCTCAAAAACCAAAGGAATTTTGGCTAATATTTTTTCTTCCAAGGGAGCCTGATAAAAATCAACGTGCAAAATTTTATCAGATAAGGGATCTCTTTGAATCTCATGGATTAAAACTGGAATTTTTTTACTATCGATTTCAAGAGAAATTAAAGAGCTTTCTCCTGCTTCCTGGTAAATTTTTTCAAATTTTTTAGAGTCAACTTCCAACGAGAGATTTTCAGCTTTTGGTCCATATAAAACCGCGGGCAAAATATTTTTTTCCCGAAGATTTTTTGTTTGCCTCCCCAAAATTTTTCTAATTTTCGCCGAGACAGTTAACATATTATTTAATAATTTTACGAAGTAAAATTGCCAGGGTTCCCGCTTGCGGGATGCATAATTTTACGAAGTAAAATTGCCAGGGTTCCCGCTTGCGGGATGCATAATTTTACGGAGTAAAATTGCCAGGGTTCCCGCTTGCGGGATGCATAATTTTGATGATTTGGACGGGACAGGCGTCAGCTGCCTCCTTGATACAATCCTCTTTTTCGACTTCCAATTCCTCGTTTTCGGTCTTGGAATCTTTTTTCGAGCCAATTAAATTGGACTTCCCATCTTCTATTAACTTGAAATACTTTGGACATAAAGCCTGGCAAGAGCCACAGCCAATGCATTTTTCTCTTTCGAGTATTATTTTCATAGAAATTTTAAATTTTATTAACAGAGCCGAATAATTTGATCTTTTCCTCAACGACCTTTTGAACCGCTGTGATGACGGACGGTAAAACTTTGTACGGCACGATTTCTTCCGGATTTTCTTGAAATATCTTCTTCAATGTTTGTGTAAAAGCTTGTCTTAATTCGGTATTGATATTGATCTTAACAATTCCTAATTTAATCGCTTCTTCGATGTCTTCATTCGGGGTGCCGGAACCGCCGTGTAAAACTAAGATGGTCTCCCCTATTTTTTCTTTAATTTCTTTCAACCTTTTGAGGTTGATGTGGGGATTTATCCCCGATGCTTCAATCCCATGCAAAGTGCCGATGTTGATTGCTAAACTGTCAACGCCAGTTTTATTAACAAATTCAAGGGCCTGATCCGGATCGGTTAAATCTTCTTCTTTAATTTCTATTTTTTCTTCTCTATGGATTACTGAACTGCCTTTGATAATTCCAACCTCTCCCTCGACCCAAATGCCTTTTTTATGGCAATATTCTACACTTTCTTTTGCGATTCTTATATTTTCATTAAAGGGTAGTTCTGAACCATCAAAATGAACACAATCGTACCCCGCTTCGACAACCTTTTTAATATACTCTAAAGATTTTCCGTGGTCAAGATTGAGAAAAGCCGGAACTTTATATTTTTCGCAGAACACCTTTTTTATAGCTACCGCTTCCTGTCATGCCGAAGAATTGGCTTTCTCCTTCCGAAGTTCCAACAATTATCGGACTATTAAAATTCTTGGCAGCCTGGAAAATCGCCCTGAGAACCTCTAAATTGGAGAAATTAAATTGACCTATCGCCCAACCTTCTTTTTGGGCTTTTTTAAAGATTTTAAATTTCTCTTTGTAATTTCTCATTAAAATAGTGGTGTTTTTTTAATTTTTATTCTTGGAAATGGCTGTCCTTTTTTTAATAAGCCTTCTTTTGCCCCCAGTTTCTTGAGATTAAAAGCGGAGTTGGCAATTCCCAGCTGTATTGCCAGTATTATATTGTTGGTTTTTATATACCCCGAGAGAAACCCGGAACCAAAAGAGTCGCCGGCACCAGTGCTGTCTATTAATTTTATTTTCAAAGCATCAGCTTGATATAGGTATTTTCCGTCTGAAACAACCGCCCCTTCTGCACCCTTTGTCATGATACAAATTCCGGGAACTAATTTATCTAATTTCTGGAAAATTGCTTTTTCTTTTTGATAAGGAATTTTGGCAAGCAGAGAGGCCTCTTCTTTATTCAGAATTAGAATATCAACTTTCGCTAAAATTCTATTCAGCGTGGGCTTGGGCAAAGTTAATTGATTATAGCCGGGATTTATGGCTATTTTTATTTTATTTTTCTTGGCAAAATCAACCAACCCTTCTGTCATATTCGCCATTTGTTCAGCAAAAGGAGCCAAATAAAACCATCTGGTATTTTTTATTTTTTGCCAAGGAATATCCTTTTTAGATAAAAGGTCAGCTGCTCCCCTGTAAACCAAAATGGTTTTCTCTCCGTCGGGATGGCTTAAAATCACTGAAGCATTGGTCGGTTTTTTGTTCGTTTTTTGAATTAAACTTGTATCAATTTTCAATCTTTTAAGCTCTTCTATCGCTAATTTCCCGAAATAATCATTGCCTACTAAACCGCAATAAGCCGTCTTGAGTCCTTGTCTGACAAAAGTGGCAGCCGCATTGGTTCCTCCGCCGCCCGTAGAAAAAATGAGATCATCCACTTTTATTTTTGTCGCAGCCGGCAGACAAATACTTTGACCCATATTAAAGGCTTTATTCGCCAGCGGCGAGAATTTCTTTGATTTTAGATAAATATCTTGGGTCGCCGACCCAAAAGTAATTATATCGTACTTCATAATTTTTTTTCAGTCTTAGCGATTTCAATTGTTGTTTTAATTACGGTATCGGGATTTAACGACATTGACTCTATCCCCTGCTCTACTAAAAATTCGGCAAAATCAGGAAAAGTACTAGGCGCCTCACCGCAAATGCCGCAATATTTTTTCTTTTTCTTGCAAACTTCAATTACTTTTTTCAACATCTCTTTTACGGCTTCATTTCTTTCGTCCCCTACTTTGGAAACCAAAGCCGAATCCCTGTCTAATCCTAAAACTAATTGCGTTAAATCGTTTGAACCGATGCTCATTCCGTCAAAAATCTCCAAAAATTTATCAGCCAGAATAACATTTGAAGGAATTTCGCACATGACAATCACTTTTAAACCATCTTCACCTTTTTTCAACCCATTTTTAGCCATTAAATCCAAAACTTTCCTCCCTTCTTCAACTGTCCGGCAAAAAGGAATCATCGTCCAAATATTTTTTAAACCGAACTTCTCTCTGACTCTTTTTATCGCTTGGCATTCCATCTCAAAAGCCGGTCTGAATTTCTCATCATCATATCTTGAAGCCCCTCGCCAACCTAACATTGGATTTGCTTCTTTCGGCTCAAAAAGTTCTCCGCCAATTAATTGGGCATATTCATTTGTTTTAAAATCAGAAAATCTGACAATTACTGGTTTGGGATAAAAAGCGGCGGCAATTTTTCCAATCCCCTGCGCAATTTATCAATGAAATACTCTTTTTTATCCTTGTAACCTATGGTAATTTCATCTATTTTGCGCTTTGATGCTTTGCACTTTTAGTTTATCGTAGTGATAAAGAGCTAAAGGATGAATTTTAATTTGGGAAGCAATAATGAATTCTTCCCTGGCTAACCCTACTCCAGAATTTGGCAAAAATGAATTCAAAAAAGCAGCATCGGGATGACTGGTATTCATCATAATTTTGGTTTTAGTTTTGGGAATTTTCTTTAAATTATATTTTCTAATTTCAAATTTCAACTGCCCTGCCAAAACTTGTCCTTTCTGGCCACCCGAGCAATCTACAGTAACATATTGACCGGTCTTAAAATTTGTGTTGCATTTTTTGCTCCAACAATACAAGGAATTCCTAACTCCCGACTGACTATGGCTGCATGACAGGTTCTGCCGCCTTCCTCGGTGATAATTCCTCTTGATTGTTTCATTACGCTCGTCCAATCAGGGTCCGTCATTCTTGTCACTAAAATTTCTCCAGCCCTGAATTGTTTTATTTTTGAAACATTGGGGATGACTTTTACTTTCCCCGAAGCAATCTTTGAACCAATCGCCTCCCCTTCTAAAATTGCTTTCCCTTTTTGTTTTAAAATATATTGAACGTAATTTTGAATTTGATTTTGGGTATGAATTGTTTCTGGTCTTGCCTGAACAATAAATAATTGTCCGGTTTTCCCGTCTTTCGCCCATTCAATATCCATTGGTAATCCGTAATGCTCTTCAATAATTTTAGCCCATTGAGCAAGTTGTAAAATTTCCTTATCAGTTAAAACAAGTCGATTTCTATTATTTTGAGAAACGGGAGTTTCTTTAGTAGTTTTACCTCCTGCCCCGTAAATAAGTTTTCTTCTTTTTGTTCCTAAAACTTTTGAAATTATCGGCTCAAAGCCATCTTTCAGGGTTGGTTTAAAAATAAAGAATTCATCAGGGATAACTTTCCCCTTAACCACCATTTCTCCCAATCCCCAAGACCCATTGATTAAAACTACATCTCTAAAACCGGTTTCGGTATCCAAAGTGAAAATTACACCAGCTGAAGCCAAATCGCTTCTGACCATTTTTTGAACTCCAACCGAGAGAGCAATTTTAAAATGGTTAAACCCTTTTTCTTCCCGATAAGAAATCGCTCTGTCCAAAAATAAAGAACTAATGCATTTTTTAACTGCCTCTAATAGCTCTTTTTCTCCTCTGACATTTAAATATGTCTCGTGAAGGCCGGCGAAACTCGCTGACGGCAGATCTTCGGCCGTAGCTGAACTTCTGACGGCCACATCAGTATTTCCCCCGTATTTTTGGCCTAATTTTCGATAAGATTTAATTATTTCTTTTTTAAAATCCTCAGGGAATTCGGCCTTCAAAATTAAATTTCTCGCCCCTTTCCCAACTTTTTGAAGGTTTCTGATATTTTTAACATCAAGGTCGTCAAAAAGTTTCTTTAATTTCGGTAAAAGTTTGTTTTCGTTTAAAAAATGCCAGTAAGCATAACTCGTTGTCGCAAAACCATCTGGAACGCTAATCCCCTTTCTGTTTAATTTTGAGAACATTTCACCCAGCGAGGCATTTTTCCCGCCAACCAAAGCCACGTCTCTTTTAGAGATTTCGCTGAACCGAAGAACTAATCTGGGAGATTTTAAAGCCATGTTTCTATTATCAATTATAACACATTAGTCAATTAAGATGAGCATGATCATCAAGCCGGCGACAAAAAATATCAATTGGAAAATTGATTTTTTTATTTTGAATTCTTTATGGAGTTCGGGAATAAGGTCAGAACTGGCGATATAGATAAAATTACCGGCGGCGAAAGGAATCAAAAAGTTAGTCATTCCTTTAACATGCTCAGCCAAAATCAAAAAAAATATCACCCCTAAAAAAGCCCCCAAAGCCGAAAGGAAATTAAAAAAGAGAGCCTTGGATTTGCTGAAGCCGCCATATAATAAAGAGGCGAAATCGCCTAATTCCTGAGGTATCTCATGGAAAATGACGGCTAAAGTCGTGCTCAGGCCGAGAGGGATACTGACAAAATAACTTGCTCCGATAATTAAACCGTCAATAATGTTATGGAGCCCATCGCTGAATAAAATTAAAAAAGAAAATGGGTGGGGATGAGCCCCGTCGGGAAGAATGTGGCAATGACGCCAACGAATAAATTTCTCCAAAATAAAACAAACTATGAATCCAATTAATAAATAGCAACCGATTCTTAAAGTAAAACCTGCTCCTGCAGTGGCTTCGGGTAATAAATGAAAAAAAGCTCCTCCTAACAGAGCGCCGGCCGAAAAACTGACGAAATAAATCAAAATCTGACTTAATTGTTTCTCTTTAAAGAATAAAAGCAAAATTCCGACAAAAGAAATCAAACTGACAAAAAAAACGCTGCCGAAAATGTAGATTAAAGTATTGGTCATTTAAAAAATTATTTTCCTAATCTTTTCGACGCTTTCTGGATTTGCCAAAGTGGATAAATCACCTAATTCTTCACCCATAAACACTTTCCTCAAAATTCTTCTCATAATTTTACCCGACCTCGTCTTCGGCAAATCTTCGACTAAATAAACTTCTTTGGGCAAGGCAATTGGGCCTATTTCTTTTTTAATCTCGTCAATGATTTCTTTTTTGATTTCTTCGGCCGGTTTCCCGTCTTTATAAACAACAAAGGCCAGCGGCACCTCTCCTTTTATTTCATCGGGAATCCCAACCACTGCCGATTCATTTATTTCGGGATGCTTGTTTATCGCCGCTTCCAATTCTCCGGTACTGACCCTATGGCCAGCCACTTTGATCACGTCATCAACCCGGCCGATAATCCTGATTAAACCGTTTTCATCTTTCAAGGCACCATCAGAACTAAAATAAATTTCTTTGCCATATTGACTCCAATAAGTTTCTAAATATTTCTCGGGATTTTTGTAAATTCCTCTTAAAAGACCGGGCGCAAAAGGCGGTAAAATAACTAAATTTCCTTTCTGACCCGTAGAGCAGGATGCACCTTTTTCGTCAAGAATATCAAACTTAATTCCCGGAAAAGGAAGCCCGGTAAAAGCAGGTCTGAATGGGCCAATTCCCGGCAAAGAAGTAATCAGAATTCCCCCTGTTTCTGTCTGCCACCAAGTATCAACAACCGGACACCTCCCTTTTCCCACTTCTTTGAAATACCAAAGCCAGGCCGATTCATCAATCGGTTCGCCTACTGTTCCCAATAAACGCAATGTGTCTAATTTATAATCTTTAAATACTTCTGCTCCGTTTTTTTCAAACATTCTGATGGCTGTCGGGGCAGTATAAAAAATCGTTATTTTTTGCTCGTCAATAATTTTCGCCCATCTGTCGGGACCCGGTGAAATTATCAATCCTTCAAAAATTAAAAAAGTCGCGCCGCAGAGCAAGGGACCATAACAGCTATAAGTATGGCCCGTTATCCAGCCGATATCAGCGGTTGACCAAAAAATATCTTCATCTTTTAAATCAAATATCCATTTTGAAGTGGCGTAGGCCTGCACCATATAGCCGCCGGTCGTATGCAAGCACCCTTTTGGTTTCCCCGTCATTATGAACCCAAAGAATTTGCAATGTAATTAGGATACTGAGATGCCGTTAAATCATAGACAAAATTGAAATCATTGTTTTCTCGGGTTATTTTTTTGATTTCGAAAAAACCATAATTTCCTATTTTTTCTAATTTTTTAATCTTTTCAGAGATTTTGCGAAGAATTTTTAGTTTTTCTTCTCTAAATTTTGCAAGATAAGGAACGATATTCGCATAGAATTTATCCAGGGAATTTTGTGATATCAATGGAACTCTACGATGATGATATTGATGAACAGTATGAATAGATTTTCCAGAAAGCTTTGGCTAAATCTTCTTGGGCGAAGTTTAAAACGAGACGGTAGTTTTTATGCCTTCCCTTTTAGATAAATTTACGTTCTCTATTAATTAATTTTTTCTTGGATATATTCAGAGATTTTGAAAAGCCTGCTTACTTTAATTCGGCGGTCAGTTAAAGATAGGAATCTAAATGAATTTTTGTACATTCCTTTTTGGGAAGAGCAATGGTTTTTCTAAAAGACGCATTAAATGATTGATGGGAAGTTGGTAGATCATGCTGGCTATTTTTTTATCCTTCAAACTTTTTAACACAGAATTAAGGTTTTTATGTTTAGATTGGGAAGAAAAATTAATCTTAGTTTTAAATATTTCTAAGGATCTTCTATCGGTAATTTTAAAAACATGGACTAGAACTTTATAATAATTCTTACCGAAATGAGTGGTTCTTTTCTCTTCAGAATAATTTCCAATTATTCCAAATCTTAAAAAGAGCATCTGGAGGGTCTGAATCAACTCTTTACTCTGGCTGGTAATTTTTACGCCATCAGCATTGGTACAACCCTCAGCATCAAACAGTCCCCGAATAAAACCGGCTATGCATTCCTGTTTGGATTTTTGGATGATCTTGGGAATCTTTCTTTGATAACTATTGGCGAATATCTCTGGGAAGAACGCGTTAAAATATCGAGATAAAAATGTACTATTTATTACTAATCTTTGTCTATCATAATTTTTGATAAAACACCTTACTTTCAATTCTTTTTGAATGAGATTTTTATAGAAAAGCAAGTTATTTCTATCTTTATCTGTCGCTTCAATTCTTCCCTTATATAATCCGCCATCTCCAATAAAATAACCAAGAATCTGACTAAAAGCCGGACTCAAAAAGCTTGGAATATTCGGCTTATTAGCAAATTCCGGCGATTACATTTTTCAGAATGATATTCTATTTCTTGAGTAAAGGAAGTTTTTGTTTTGAACCTTCTATATCAATTTTAGTAGATAGAAGATAATCTCCTTTAAGCCGCCGCCTCTTTTTCTATTAATTCTTCGTCTTTCCCTAAACAAAAATAGTTGGGTAACTTTAATATTTAAAACCAATCTTTAAAAAATAATTTTCATATATCTATCCTCTCAATATTAATCGTTTTTTGTTCTAACTTTTACACTATAACAAAACCCACCTTCATAACTCCAATACCCACTATATTAGTATCTCCGTGACTGCCCGAAGTATAAAGAATAAACAACGTGTCTTCGGAATCCATAATTTCCGGCTCGCATTCTGCTGATTCGTTTTCAACCAACTCGTTCCACCATAAATCTTTTTCTTTCTGCCAATTAATTTCGTTTCCGGCTCTTTTCACGACAATAACTTTTTCAATTTTTGTCTCTTTTATTCCTTCATCGGCGTTGTTTTTCAAATTAATAATCTGGCCGTTTCTGTAATAACCGTCGGCGGTAATTAAAATTTTCGCTTCCGAATCCAAAAGCCGCGCCTGAAGAGCAGTTGACGAAAAAGCAGAAAAGACAACGGTATGAATCGCTCCAATTCTGGCGCAGGCCAGCATTGAAATTACCACTTCGGGAATCATCGGCAGATAAATCCCTATCCTCTCCCCTTTTTTCACGCCCAATTTTTTTAAAGCATTGGCGAATTTATTTACTTTTTCGTAAAGCTCCTGATAAGTTATATTTTGGGGAAGTTCGCCAACCGGTTCCGGAATCCAAGTTATCGCTGTTTTATTTTTGTTTGCTTTAAGATTCCTGTCTAAACAATTTTCAGTAATATTCAACTTGCCTTCCGAAAACCACTTAAAGTAGGGCGGCTGATGTTCAAAAACTTTTTTCCATTTCTTTTTCCAAACCAATTCCTCGGCTAACTTCTCCCAAAATTTTATCGGGTCTTTGGCCGCCTCTTTATAAATAGAAAGGTCTTTTATCAAGGCCTTCTCTTTAAATTCCTCAGTTGGATAATATAAATCGTCTTTTTTAATCATACTTTTTCTATTATACTTAAACTCTCGATTAAAAAAGAAGGACTATCCTTTTTAGCTCGGTAGCCCTTGAATTGTTCTAATTATTGTTAAATAACTAAAAGAGGTGTCAGCCCCTGATATAGGACGGTTACCAAAGGCTTTCACCTGATCTCCCGATGCGTAAGACTCTTAAGTCTCTGCGCAGACCCATATCCGATCGGCTTGATTTGACTCGCTTTCGCGCGTCGGCTCCCACTGCGTTTCAGCGCCGCAGCCCGTTTCCCTCTCCGTCTCAACCCGCAGCCGTTCAAAAGTATCAGAGCAGTTACTTTCTCCCTTACCCATCTTGCCTTAAAGGTTGCCCGTCCCCTCCTTAAAGGATCTGACAAGTTCAGATAGACTGGTGATACTACTTTCAGTTTAAAAAATAAAAAATAAAAGTCAAAGCCGCCCGACTCGTTAGCGTATAGGGCGGCTTTGACTAATTCTCGCAGAAAATTTAGTTTTCAGTCCTTACATTAACTTTTTTGGTGTCTTTTTCCGAAAAAGCATTAAAGCACTCAGTACAGCTATAATAGCACCAATGACAATCAAAATGACTTTTGCAGCCAGTGGCATTAACCCTATGGCCGCCAAAAATCCTTTTTCACTCACGGTTTCGGCAGCTGGTTTCTCTTCGGTTATAGACACCTGTTCTCCAGTTACAACCTCCTCTTCAACGGGCTGCTCGGCTAATCCTTCTTTCTCTTCTTCAGTAAGCGGCACAAAAAATTCAGAAAGCGGCGTGAAAGGCATAACTTCTTCTCCCGCTCCGGAAGGAACTATTTCCTCAATCGCTCCAGCCACTGCTTTAGTCACAAAAGCGTATTCTGAACTTATTGCTAAAGGATCTCGGGAAACTGCTCGATAATAATATTTAGTTCCCGGATTTAAACCCGTAATATTACTGAATGAGAAGTCACTTTTTGGCTCTGTGTCATATTCCGGAGTAGCAGAAGCATAACCGTATTTTGGCGGCGTTCCGCCCGTATCATTCAAATTAAATTATGAGTTTCTCCTTCTTGAGCATAAATCACCTGGCTGGTTGCTGAATTAGAGCTTGTCCACTCAATAGTAACGCTTGTTTCGCTAATCTCGGTGGTTCCCACGGATTCCTGAATAGTTAAACCGCCGTTGACCACCACCACCGCCTCCTCCTGCCACCGCCTCCGCCGCTAGTTGAAGTGTGCGAAGCCGACATAATAAGAAGCTTTAGTAGCTTGAAAAGTACAAAGACCATCAGTTACCAGGCAGGTAGCTGGCGGCACTATGCCATCGTTTGTCCAGTCACCGCTGCCGGAAATTGAACGCGCAATATTTAATGTCTGGCCATTGTAACTATCCTCCGACAAATATACTCACAGTGATAGGCGGGATTAAATTCCAAACCTAATTCTTCTAACACCCCACTGTAAGTACCATCAACAACTCTACCTCGCCCAAACCCGATAACGTAACCACCGACCACTGCTTGGCAGTCAATAAGTCACCGTTTATGTCGCTCACCGTCTGTTCGGGTAATCGTTGTTCCTTCGGACAAAAAAATTGTACTTGTTCCGCCATCACTGGAACATTAAACGATGATTCCTCCAAGACTAGTTAACAGAAGAAGTAGAATCAGATCTCCGCTCGATGGAGCGAATTTTGCGCCTAATTCTGCATAGAAATAGAATATTACCAAAATTATTTTTGAATATTTTGGCCACTTTCCGAAACAGTTACTGTATAAGGTGACTCATCTGCCGGCCAAATTTGTTTACAATTTTCTTCTAAGGTTTCGCTAATTGTCCATCACCTACATCATCGGGACCAAAAGTAAATTTATAATAACCTCCGCCATTGGTGGTAGTCGGTTTTCTGTTCCTCCTTTCGTTGCTTTTATCTCCCAGTCGCTAAGAGCCGGTTCGGTACCTTCTTCTTCTTTTGCCAGACACCATCATTATTTCTATCTTCCCATTTGTAGCCGGAAACTCTTAAACTAACGATAACAGTGCGAGTTTGAGTTTCAGCAGGATCACCCGCCAGTCAGAAACATTATAAGTAATTTGATAAATGCCTAAAGTGGAAGTATCAACCGTGCCGCTAGCGACGATATTGATGGTAATGTCGCCATCGATATTGTCAGTGGCAGTTGCACCCGGGTCGGCAAAAATATCGCCGACAAGCAGATTCATCAGATTGTCGCCGTTCAAGGTGATTACCGGCGGAGTAGTGTCAATTCCGGCAATAGGATTGATAATTCGTAATCTTTATTTTCCGCCGCATCAACCGCTTTATAACAAACTCTCTTGCCGTTATCCGATTCAGAAGTGTAAGTTATGCTGCTATAAGGAACGTAAATTAATTCTTCGTTGCCACAAGGACCACTGGGGTTCTCCAACATCCATAAAGTCCCTTCATTTGTTTCCGCGGTGATTGTTTTGCTCTGTGCCGGATTTGTGTCGGGATTATATACGGTTATTGTGGAGCGGTTATATCAATATTCAAATCATTCGCAGATGCTAATGCCGCTTTGTTTCCAACCGCGTCTTCGCCGTAAGCACAGACATATTGATTATTGAAAGATTCATTGCTTATTGCAAAATTTACCGAATAATCAGAGAATCCTGATGTCTCCATTGAAGAAACGCAGTCGCCAGCAGAACCGACATAACCATATTTCATCACAGTAGAACCGCCAAAATTAATCGCGATATTATCTGACATTACTGGTCCGGTTTCCACATCGTCAGTGAAAATTATGGTCGGTGCCAGAGTATCAACTCTGAAGGTATGCCCGCTGTCAGCAATCATAGTATTCCCTGCTATGTCTTGCGCTCCGAAAATATAAATTGTATGCGTCATTTCCTGCAAAGCAGGTATTGAATAAGCAAAGCAAAATGTTTCTGCATCTGCGTCGCCGCAATCAGTTACAACTTGCGGGTCAACAGGAACCGCAGTATGAACTTCTACTGTCGGTGTATTAGCAATATCTTCGTTAAAAGTAACAGTGATTGTCTGCGGCGAAGTTGTGTTTGTGCTATATGTTTGTCCGTCCGAATCAACCGCCGTAACTATCGGCGGAGTGTTATCTGTATTTAACTGCCCGACAAAACCATAACCAGTATTTTCGGCAATATCAGTTGCTTTAACGCACAAATAATCCGTGCGGTTGTCCGCCACACTAAAATCAGTACCAGAGGAAAATGCATTACCATAAGTATCTAATGCATCGCAAGTGCTGTCTGAGCTGAATCCGTATTCGCCCGAAAGAATACTTTCGCTTATAGTCACCTTGATGGTGTCGCTCTGAACGGGACCGGGATCGGTACCATTATTGATGGTGAATGTCGGAGCAACCGTCCCCCATCTCAAAGTGAAAATATCAAAAGCCAAATTCCCGGCATTGTCTATCACTGTTAATCTTATATCGTAAGTGCCGTCTGTATCCGCCTGAACTGTGGTATCTTCGGCAGTAAGTGTGCCGAATAATATCGCACCCACCCCTGATATCTTTTCCCATAAGTACGAAAGAATACCGCTGAGTTCATCAGAGACGGTTGCATCTTGTAAAAATTGAGTATTAGTGGTCTTATCAGATCCCGCTTCAACGCTTGAAGCAGACTTATCAACCTTAAATTCAATTGGTGAAGAAAAACCCGCATTACCAGCATTGTCTTTTGCTGTTCCGCAGACCCACAAATGGGAAGAAATTGTCTGCGGACTCGCTAATTTCGTAATCAGAATAAGTTGTAGAACAAGTTCCAGGGTTTGAAGAATCTGTTTTTATTTTATAAGTAGCGGCATCGCATCCGCTTCCTGAACCGTCGTCACAGGTAACGGTTGCTGTTTGGTCTGCGTTTGTCCAATCGGCTGGGGCGCCAGAAATGCCAACAGTCGGCGCAGTCGTCTCTTGAGTATAATAAACTTTTACCTGAAGTTGATCCAAATAATTAGCTTGGAGCTGCCCGCATTTGCATGAAGTTTTATCTAAAGTTATCGTCGCTAAAATCGTTCGCCGTCCACACTCTTCCCCATGCATCGCCTGGATCCTCCAATAACTATGGTCTTATTCGCTATGTTCTGAACTCCTGAATTTTTAACGATTGTCCAGCTAGTTCCGGCATTCCAAGAAAGATAAATATCCCAGCTTCTTGATTGGCTACTGATCTGTGCCCCTCGCGCCTACCGTAATGCCTTCTATAATAGTATTTGTTAAATCGCCGAGTGAAAAATTTTTGTAAATCTGTTCTTCGCCATTGGTTGCGGAAGCACGACTATTATTTGAAGTATATGCACGGTCTGGATTTGAAAAATTGCCGCTTGAACCACTTGGCGCCCTCCATCCATCGTCAAAGATAGCAGAAATTGTATGGTCGGTAATTACATTATTAAAAATGTAGTTATCTATTTTATCCACTGAGCCGCCATCTACCAAGACATCAGAAACAATGTAGCCAGCGCTAGGAACAATAGTAAAAGTTTGGTCATCTCCTTCGTCAAGCACTACTGCATCAGGCGGCGTTATCGTTCCGCCCGCGCCAGCGCTAGGAGTAATTGTATATGTAGGGAAATTATAAGTCACTATATTATCCGTACTAGTAGAAACGGTGTTGCTGTTGTCTGCTAAATCTAAAACCTTGCCCGCTGCAATAGCGACATCTACGGTACCGCTGGCGTCCATGCCACTAACAGCGACATTATAAGTTGCGCCACTACCAGTTATCACCTTGGTTTTTGTCGTACCCATACCTACGCCCGTATAAGTAACTGTCACATCTGCACTAGTAAAACTCGATGCTGATACTGGCTCATTAAACACTACATCAAAATTGATCGGCGAAGAACTAGTCGGATCGGCCTGTCCTGCCGCCTGGTTGATCGTCACGGCCGGTTTGGTTCTATCAATAGTGTAAAATTCACCAGTAGTAAAATTGCCATTGTCAATGCCAGTCCCGCCCAATTTATTGTTCGCCCCATCTATAATCGTGTCATCATCATCCACATCCAAACGAATCGTGCCATCGCCCGAACCAATATGAACTGTAACGGTGTATATTGCGCCACTGCCAGAAACAGAATGTATATGAGCGCCGCTGACAGCGCCGGTAGTATTGAGCGCAAAATCGGCGGTACCAACTCCAGTAACGGTTTCAGAAAAAGTAACGGTGAAATGGACGGATGAATCAGGTGAATCATTGGTCGGGTCAGGATCTACTCTCACAATAGAAGAAACAACGGGCGAAGTAGTATCAGGAGTGTAATAGACTTTGGGCCTGCACATGGTCAAGAGAAGAAATATCATCAGCTACTACCCACAGCCAATCACAGGATCTTATTAGGTATAACGAACTTCAAAACAAAATTAGCGTTACCGGTGTGGGTAAATATCTAGTTGCACCCCATATGTATATTATGTCGCCATAGGGCCTATCGGAAGGCCACCTACGTAAGAACAGGGAATCAGAAGACCTGTCGGAACTATGACTTGTCTGCCAGTGTCATTACTCCATTCTTAACAGCATAAAAATCTTGTACTTGATTTTTGCAGTTGACAAGTCTCAGTCCTTCCTGACGAGTTTCTAACGCAACCTCTATACCATCAATAGTAGAGCCTGAAGGAACGCTGAACCCGAAATTGTCTGAAATATTTTGATTATTGATCTATCCATTATTAGTATTAGTATTTTGAGTCATTTGATTCGATGTTACTTGTTTATGACATAATTGCTTCCGTTTGACCACTCCTTGGATTGTCACTGATTATAAGACCGGGTTTATTCTCCGCCAAGGCCTTAGCCGGAAAAACAAAAAGCCCGGCCAAAATAATCTGGGCGAGAACAAGACTGAAAATAGTTAAACCGCTAACGGTTCTCTGAAGAACCACGAAATATTTTTTATTTTTTTCCATACTTTAAAAAATTATTAAAAATTATTGAAATTAAAATTTCGACTAAAATGACCTTTTTCTTTTTAATTTTTACTATTGGACCCTGAGGTCCAAGCTTTATTAGTTTAGCTTAACCTTGTAAAAAGGTCAAGCTCTATTTTTGAATTTAGCATATCCAAGAAAATTTGTCAACCCCCGTTACGAAAAAAAATTTTGAAGGCACGGCAAAGCAGCCTTGATGGGCGGTTTATTTCTAAAGGGAGGGGCCCATAATACACTCTAATCAATATTCTTTTTAATAATGTGCTAAAACAAAATTAAACCCCAATGTCCTACCCTGTCCTATCCTTATTTACAATTTTTTTATATATTCGGCAAATTCGGCCATTCGGCAAGCATAACCCCATTCATTGTCATACCAGGCGACAACTTTTACCAGATTATCTTTTACCATTGTTTCTGCTAAATCAACAATCGCCGAATAAGATCGCCGATAAAATCAGAGGAAACCAAGGGATTTTCTTCAACTCTTAAAATTCCTTTTAATTCTTTTTCAGCCGCTTTTTTGAAAATTTTATTTACTTCTTCACGAGTTTTTTTCTCAACCTCGCAAATTAAATCCAAAATTGAAACTGTTGGAGTGGGCACCCTTATTGCAATGCCGTCCAATTTCCCTTCAATTCGGTAATCATTTTCCCAATGGCCGAGCCGCGCCCGTGGTTGTCGGAATAATATTCATAGCCGCGGCTCTCGCCCTTCTTAAATCCTTATGCGGCAAATCCAAAATTCTCTGGTCATTGGTATAACTGTGGCAGGTTGTCATAAATCCTCTGATAATTTTAAAATTATCATTTAAAACTTTTGCAACCGGCGCCAAGCAATTGGTCGTGCAAGAACCCATATGAAACTACATTATCTTTTTTAGAATCGTAATTTTCCTCATTCACCCCTAAAACAAAACCCGGCACTTCTTCGATTTTGAGGTGCCGAAATTATCACTTTTTTCGCTCCGGCTTTAAATGTTTTTTCGCCCCTTCATTTCGGTAAAAACGCCGGTGCATTCCAAAACAATATCAACTCCCAATTCTTTCCAGGGAAGTTGTCGGGTCTTTTCGGCAAAAACTTTTACTTTTCTTTCCATCAACAATTAAACTATCTTCTGTAAATTTTACTTCTTTCCCGTATATTCCGTAAACAGAATCGTATTTCAAAAGATGAGCCAAGGTTTTAGGATCAGTCAAATCATTAATCGCCACCACTTCCAAATCCGGATGATTTTCTAAAATCCTTCTGAAAGTTGGCCGGCCAATTCTGCCAAAACCATTTATAGCAATTTTAATCATAATTTATATCTCTTTAATTTTAATAATTTACAAATTTTCTCTTTATTAAATCCCACGATAATTTGCCCGTCAATATCAACCACCGGCACTCCCATTTGGCCGCTTTTTTTGACCATTTCTTCTCTGACTGCATCATCTTGGCGAGACATCAATATCTTCAAATTCAAAACCCTTTTCTTTCAAGAATTCTTTAAGAGTCACGCAATATGGACAGCTGGGCGTTGAATAAACTTTTATTCCTGGCATATTTCGGCTGGTTGGTTATTGGTTAGTTTACAAATTAAACCGGTTAAATCTTTAATTTCTTGCTCCTCGCCAGCTGTCTCCCCGGAACCAACTCGGTAATATTGGCAACCCAAAACCAAAGTTGGAATACCGCCTGTGCTATATTTTTGGAAAACCTCCATATCAGCTTCCGAGTCCATATTATTATGGAAAAAAATATAGCCATCAAATTTTCCCGCTACCTCCTCAACAATTGGATGCTCCCAAATACAATGGGGGCAACTTTGAGAACCGAAAAAATAGACAATTGGTTTTTCGTTTTCTTTACAAACCTCATCTGAACTGACTGAAAAATTCCCGCTTGTCTTGCTTACCTCCTTGGCCGCTTCCTGAACCCTGGTCTAAATCAATTCCTTCTATAAAAAAAACTTTACCGTTTTTGGTTACATAACATATCGTATTCGTTTTCTCCAACCTTTAAGTGGATTTTATAAACTCCGTTTTCTTCTGTTACAGTTACCAGAGAAGCTGTCGTCCCTGCTGCTACCATATTTTGATTAATGTAGTTTATTGCTTTTTCAGCTGCCTTTTGAGGGGATAAAGACCCTGAAATATTCCCCTGATTCAGATAAATTATCGCTCCGGCGATCAGGGCGCCGGCCACAACTATGGCAATGGGTATAAGTAAAATTTTCTTAAACATGCTTTTAACGCTTAACAACTGATTTTTAAAATTTACATACGTATTAAAATTAAATTATTATTTTATTTGTTATTTTTAATGAATTATCGACCTCATATTCTATTAGACCCCCGGTGGGGATTTCCAAATTAATTATATCTTCATCAGCTATTTTTTCAATATGCTTCACCAGGGCCCTTAAACTATTATGGCTGGCCACGATTAAGACATTTTTCCCTTCTTTTAAGTCCTTTTCAATGTATTTTTGATAAAAAGGCACGGCTCTTTTAAAAACATCTTTTAAACTTTCGCCGCCCGGCGGCGCCTGGTCCCAACTCCTTCTCCAGAAACGAACTTGTTCCTCGCCGTATTTTGCTTTCATTTCGTCTTTATTCAAACCCTGCAGTTCTCCGTAATTCCTTTCATCCAACGCTTTGTCAATGACAACCGGTAAATCTTTTTTGCCAAGATTTTCCAAAATTAAACAAACGCTTTCTCTATTTCGATTAAAGGCGAGGTATAAACTTTGCCAATTTCAGAGCCGGCAGCTCTCCCGGCAACTCCTTTTGCACTTTCAACGCCCTCTTCGCTTAAAGGAATATCCGTCCAGCCAGTAATTTTGTTTTTTTGTTCCACTGCGATTCAAGATGTCTAAGCAAAAATAATTTTGCCATAGGGAAAATTTATTACCTTAATTCTTTTTCAATATCCTTAATTTCTTTACTGACAAATCCTTCAGAAACATTTAAAGCTTCGTGTAGTTTATCACGATTCTTTTTCTTCCTCAGTCAAACCGGGTTTTTTATCAAAATATTCAATTTGCTCTTGGACTTCTTGCCCAGAGCATGAAAAGCTTTGGCAACGCTCTTTTTGGCTTCTTTTGTCTCGCTCTTAATCTTTTTTGCCAAACAGAGATTCGATACCGAGTATAAAAGATAACAGCTATTAATGTGCAATTAGAATTATTAAGGTGGCCACGATAGTTAGATAATCTATTGCCACTCGGCCAATCTTTAAGAGGGCGGACAAACTAGCGGCGATGGTAATTTTATCGGTTGGGTTGCTTTTTGCCTCTCGACTGTCAGTAACTTCGGCCCAAGCCTGGTAAGTCCCTTTCTCTAAACTTTTATTGTAGTCTAAAGCCAGTTTCCCTGGTTATCTGTCTTAACGTCGTTTTAGGTCGCTTCCTCCCCTTCTTTTTTGACAAAAATTGTTATTGTGCTTCCGGATATTTAGAGTTCCCTTTTATAGTTAATGTTTCTCCCACTTCAACTCTTTGCGGAAAATCAGTAATAATCGGCGCCTCTAAGGGTTCTATTTTCAGGTCAGCGGTATTGACTGTCGAATTTTTTGCAGCATCGAATGCTTCAACCAGAATCGTACGTTTCCCAGGCTCTTGAACCGGCATTTTATAAGGATTTTCTTTTAAATAAGCAACGGTAAGAGAAACAAGTTGTCCTTCACCAATTTTAACTTCATAATAATCTATCCCGGAAAGAGAATCAGTAGTATCAAAATATAAAATGGGGCTGGGATTAGTAGGATCGCCGCCATTATCAACTTTGATTTCAAAAGGCTCTGGCGGTTCGGTGTCAATTAAAACTTTTCGGTGTAAAATTGCCCCCCAGCCATATTGATTTTCAAATTTAATATGGAAATACCAAATTCCATCTTTGAAGTTCTATTTTTTTCATTCAGCCATCGGAAATATTAAGGATGTAGAAGTTGGTTTCTCGCTTAACATTAAACTTACTCCAGTCACATCAGAAGGTAATTTCCAAGTAAATTCTGAATTATTATTTGAATACCATTTTTCAGGGTCAGGATGAGTAGAAGAAAAAACAATTGGAGCAGCTGGAGTTCCGGTTGGTGTTGTGGGAGGAGTATATTCTTCAGCCGGCGCCTCTTCAGCTGGTGGAGTAACAACGCTCGGTTTAAGAGTGTAAGTACCGCCACTCATTGTGGCTAAAACATTTGTCCCTTTTCCGTCAGCAGCTAAAACTGAACCCGAGGAAAAATTCACTTGAGCTGAAGCATTTGCCTTGGCCTTTAAATTGATTGTCATAATGGTTCCAGAGGTCCCGCTAAAATTAGCTGGCACTCCTCCTCCAAAAACTATATTGCCTGTAGAATTGGAAAAAATCGGCTCAGTAGTCCATAGAGTAAAAATTGAGCCGGTTTTTGAAAGACTAACCACTGTAATTTCCGCGGAATTGAAAATCAAAGTTCCTTCGGCAGCATTAATGACCTCTCCCCCACTATTTACTTTAATCGCAACGAAAAAGTACTACCGACATCGTAAGTTCCGCTTGGCGGGGAAAAATATAAAGAAGCGAAGCTGCCTCCGTTACCACAGGCAGCATCACTAAACAACACTAAAAATAAAACACTGACATACACTAATATTAAATTTAGTGTGATTTAGTTTTCTGTTAGTGTATTTTAGTGGATTATTCATATTTTACGAAAATTCTTTTTAATAAACCAACCAACTATTACTAACCCTAAAATGATAGAAATATTATCCACCAAGGAAATGGTTTCTTTGGCACGTACTCAGCAATTCTTTCATTTCCGGCCTTATCAACCGCTTTCACTTTTATTATACTCTCTAAACTCTGATTTTCCAATAAATAAGGACTTTCTTCCACTCTCCATTTCCAATTCTTTTTCTCCTTCTCTCTCTTAACTTCATAATAATCAATGCCGGTTTGTTTATCAGTAGTAGAAAAAGTAATAAAATATTTTCCATCAAAAATGCTGGGTCTTGTGAATTTCTATCTTAAATGGTTCGGGAGGAACATTATCCTTTATTAATTCTTCTTCCCATTCATCTTTGGTTCCTCTTTCCTTCACAATTTGAAATGGCTCCTTCTGTTTTTAATTTCGCTTGCGTCCCTAAACCATCGTTAATAAAACCTGGGAGATTTTCTAAAAATTCAACTTTCCCCGAGCGCTGTTCTTGAACTGTTATTTCAGGCTTGTAAAATTATTTTCCCGAGTAAATTACTTTCCCCTGGTTCCCCGGGTAATTTCCCGCAATAGCCGCCGGGGATTCCGCCTGAAAAAGAAATTTAGCCTTTTTCCTGATTAATTTCCGGTTTTTTTACCCAAAGTGTCAAAATTGAGTTTCCCTGACTGAAATCAATTGCTTTTAAAATATCTTTTGGAAAACTCAAATTGACTTCAACAGTATTAATACACTCTCCTTCTGTGTCTATTTTTATTTCCACTATAAAAGTATCCCCCGGCTGGTATTCACCGCTCGCTGGCTCCAAATATAATATTGCCGCCTGACAGAAATTAAAAATAAAAAATGAAATAATAAAAACGACAATTAAAAAGTAAAAAATCTTTAATTTTAGATTATAATTTTTCATTTTAAACTTTTAATTTCCTTTACCCCGTCCAGTGAAATAGCATTATCGAGAAATCTGTTAAATTCACTTTGCCATCGCTATTAAAATCGGCGGTTGGATTTTTGGGAACTCCCCAGTTATAAAGAAGAATGCTAAAATCCACTAAATTTATTTTTTGATCGCTATTGACATCGGCTTTTTTAATCATTTCTGCTATTTCTTTCCCAATGCTAAAGGCTAAAGTCTGTGAAAAAGTGCTTAATAAACCTTCGGCAGAAGTGGCTTTTGCTTTTGCGGTATGAAAACCCTCTTCTAAAGGAGTGGTATCAAAGGGGTAAAAATAAACTCCATCAGCTGCGGCTTTTGTTTTTTTAATTGTTTCCGGAGAACTAACAGAGATGCAATTTCGCTTGGGGGGCAGTTTGCCCTAAAATATTTAAGACTTCTCCTTTTTGCAAATTAGTTTTGTCAAGTTCAATAGTCGGAGGTAAAAAAATACCCGTAATTGTGGTAGTCATTCCTGACGGAACATTAGTAGTAAAGTTAAAAGTGATTGATTTTCTTCCTTCTTTATCTTCTGCCCATATTCTAAAACTCTAAATCCCAGTAGTAATGTTAGCAATCTCCACTTTAAAATTTGCCAAAGAATCAGTAATTGTAGTGGTTGCCACTCTACCATCTTGGAGAATGGTTATTGAACTAAGGATATGCCTTTCCTTGGATGATAACTTTAGTTGCCGTGGCTGGAGGTGTGTATGCTCCGCCGCCACCTCCGCCGCCACCCCCGCCGCCTCCGCCGGAAGTACAGCTTGAAGTATTAAAAGTGCAATCTGACCTGCAATTTAAAGTGCCGCTAGTATAACCGCGGCTATGCAAGTTTGTCCACCCAAAGCACTTCCGTCGCACTGCTCACCCGTTTCAATGACCCCGTTCCCGCAAACCGTTATTCTAACCGTGGCTGTAATAATAGCGCTTTGAGCCTGAACATTCTTAATAGAATTTGGAAAATAGAAAACAGAAAATAGAATTAAAAAAACAAGGAGTCTTTTGGTAAATTTTTCCATCATTCATTTTAAAATATAACGGGTTATTTCTTCTGAATCCCGACTCGAAATGCAAAATGCTTTCGGAAAAAGACAATAACTATCGCTGCCAGCACTATTCCCAAAACAACCCAGGTCCAAGGAGAATACATTTTCCAGAAAGAAACAATGCGATAATAAATCCCCTGAAAGATATTAGCCGGAGCAACAGTGAAATATAGTTTGGCTGCCGCCGCAATTCCTATACTGGTTACGCCTGCCTCCGCTTTCTTTATCGGATGACCCTCTAAATAGGCGAAATAATCACCAGGAACAACTTTAAGAGGCACATTCAAAGTTATTCTCACTGTTTGGACTTCTCCTGGCTCAAGGCGAAAGGAATCCGGACTGAAAGTAAACCATTCTCTGGCTGGCCAGAGTTGAGGCTGGTCCTGCTGATATTCAATTGACATTCCATAATCAGCCGGCTCATCGCCGGTATTCAGAACTGGTACTGTCGGGAGTTCGTAAATTATGCCTGGTTTTAGAGATTTATCAACCGTAATTTTTCCTACCCCCACCCCAACTCCGATTCTGGCAAAAACTGCTATTGGTAAAAGAACCACAAAGCAAAGTAACGATATAAAGCCGATTTTTAATAGGCTTTTTCTTTTCATAATTCTAAATTCTAATTATTAGGGCGTTGTCGCTTGAACCATCACATCAACTGTATGCACGGTAAAATCAGTGGTTGCGGTGGGAGTATTGATATACAGATCAAAGGTTTGCGTGCCGCTCGCAGCTACGCTAGCAGCGAGCGTCGCATAACTGGTGGTAAGAGCGGTGTAGCTTGTCGGCGGAGTAGTGCAAGAAGATGTGCAGAACCCATGAATATACTGCGCGCTTCCAGCAGTGGCCGCTAATGTCCAGGTTTGGGTACTGCCCGTAGCGTCCATTCCTTTAATATTGAATTTCTCGGCAATATTGCCATTATTGGTTGCGGTTTGGAGATCCACCGGGCTCCGGGTGGACGCCGTCGCGTTTACGGCCAACGTCCCATACACAACTGTCCCGTCGGAAACCGACACAGAAATATTCTGGACCGTAACCGTGGCAGCAACCGTAGCTTCAGTCCCTGCCTGCGCCAGTCCAATGACCATCATTCCGATTAAGGAAAGAATCCCGATTGTGGCAAAAAATGATTTCATATTTGTTTATTAATTAATTTTTAATTTATGATTTTATTTTTCGACGTTATTTTTTACTAGAATTCGACCTTTTCTAAATTTATTTTTCTTATTATAGCAAATTCTTTATATAAAGCAATCCACAACTCAAAAACAGTCCTCTTACTGTTGTACTGCTTGGATTATAACATTAACCGATTGCTGAGTAAATACCGAGGAAGGGTTTGGGGTGTTAATCTGGAGCTGAAAGTTAATTGTGCCGCTTGTAGTAACGCCGGTTGCCAATGTCTGATTGCTGGTAGTCAGAGCAGTGTAATTTGTCGGTGGATTAGTGCAATCATTGGCAGTGTCATTACAGAATCTATGGACATATATATCGCTTCCAGCGGTAGTTCCTAATGTCCAATTGACAGAGTCTTGCCCCCTGATGTTAAATGTTTCGGTCACGGTTCCGTCGTTGGTCGCCGTCTGCATATCGTTCAGTTCGCCGGAAAGCGTGCTCTTCGTCGCATTTTGGCCTAACGTCCCGTAGGTAACAATTCCGTCGGATATAGAAACCGAAATGTTGGCTGTGGTAACGCTGGCGCAAATCTTAGTAGAATAGGTATCGCCATTCCCGACATGGGCATTAGTAATTCCCGTTCCCGATATAGAAGCAAGAGTAGTCTGAAAACCATCGCAATTGTCGGTTTGATATCCGACTGAAACACTGGAACCGGCCGGAACCGAAATGCAGGCATTATTTCCATAATTTGTCTGGCTACTCTGTTCTGCATGGCTATTGGTCTGGCCGGACAATTTCAAAGCTATTGCATAACTTCCGCTGCAGGAATTGCCCAAATCTGTCACGCCGCTGCAACAAACAAGATTGAGTAATTTGACTGGCTCGGCAGTTCAGAGTGAGCATTGGTCGTACCGGACATTTTGAAAATCACGGTACCCGAAGAACAGTCTGTTGTCACCGAACAGGAAAGTGCGGCATATACCGATCTTATAATCAAAAAACCAAAAACAAAAGCAATAAGCAAAACAAAATATGAAAAATAAAAATTTCGTTTAACCATAATTGACGGTAAGCCAAAAACTAAAATTGGACCTGGTTCTATTTTCTATTTATGTTATTTAATCTTAATAATCCGTTTCCATATAAAGAGACATCAGCGCAATTCCTATTACGCTTGATGTTCCACCAACACTCATCCATCCCCTTGGTGCGAGTAACGTAGTGTTTGGGACAAGATCAGTCGTAACAGAACCTTCCACGTTGGCCCCTGTTGCCAAATCAGTAATTTCGTAATAAATAGTTGTTCCATTTGGAGCCACAAAGATTATAGTTTCATACGCCTTCGTCCTGTCTACTGTCGGCACAGGGAAAGTTGCCCCCATGTCAACCTTAGTCGCTGTGCCAGAAGCATCATTGTGCATAAACTGAATATTAGCATCGGCTGCATCCCAACCAAATCCCATCATATTCACAAGAGAACTAGGTTGCACGTCGGTAGGTGCAGTGGTAAGTGCTGTCATACCAACAAATGCCCTATTTGTAGTCGTGGCTACTCCCGTTGCAGGCCCCCATGTGGAAATAAAATGAAACCCACCATCTCCCGCATTCGCACCGCGAGCGTATAGCGCTGCCGCATTTCTAAATCCAGCAACGGCGGTTGTAGCTGCTGTTGTAACAAGATACTCCAGTCGTTTCATATATGTATATCTATTTGTCGTAGCCACGTTTGCAGTAGTCGCGGTTCCCGTTGCTGTCAAAGCAGCCGCACCAACGGCAGTAATGGTAGTGGAGTTACCCGCAGGAATCCACATAGCAATTTTATTTCTTCCGATTGATGGCTGTAATGTAGCGTCTAACCCGCTAGGACCCATAAAAACCGGCATAATCCTACCACCTATAGAACGGCTGAATAAGTTCAAGCCATTGGCCGCTGGCGCAGAGGGTGTAGCTATAACTGGAAGTCGTAAATTGCCATTTTCTATTTCTACATTCGCCGCTCCAGCAAATGCTCCGGCATTGTTGTATTGTACCTCTCCTGTTGATCCTCCCGGAACTCCGCCACCTGCCGGAGTCGCCCAAGTGGCGTCGCCCCGCCAGAAAGTAGATGAAGAAGCTCCTGTGCCACTGTTTAAGTTGGCTACCGGTAGATTACCAGTCACCTGGCTGGCAAGATTAACCAGCACATCCCCGATTTCCGACCAGGTATGCCCCGGATTCGGAGCTGCAGACCAAACTATCTGGATAATCGTAAAAGTAATACTGACAAGCAAAATGAAACTTAAAATTATAACCGGTTTAAATTTAGAAATATATTTCATTAGTTTAATTCATTAAAAAAATATTAAATTTTATCGACCTTTTTAATAATATTTCGAAATTTATAATTAAAATTTAATTTCTTTCTCGATTTCCATTAATCTATTATACTTTACCATCCTCTCTTTTGGAAAGGGCGCGCCGGATTTGATAAATTCGGCTCCAATTCCGACCGCCAGGTCGGCAATAAAATCATCTAAAGTTTCGCCAGAGCGGTGAGAAACTACAATTTTCCAGCCATAAGATTTGGCTAATTTTACCGCCTTAATTGTTTCGGTTATCGTTCCGACTTGATTGGGTTTGATAACCACTCCCCTGCAGGATTTTCTTTTTTGGGCCAGTTTAATTCGATTGGGATTGGTGACGGTCAAGTCATCACCAATAATTAATAATTTTGAATTTAATCCCTTCCAGTTTGGCCAATCATCTTGAGGAAACGGATCTTCAATTCCTAAAATTGGATACCTTTTGACCAAATTAAGATAATATTCCGGTGTTCTTTTAAAACGAGAGTGAGAAGCAGCCACGTCCAGAATAATTTTTGTTTTCTTTTTTTCACCAACTTTCATTAATAAATCTAAAGCCGTTTTTGTTTCCTTTAAATTGGAGATAAAAGCTCCTTCCATTCCATATTTTTTAGTTAGAAGTTTCCCTAAAGCTCGGAAAGTTGCCTTCGCTGTCTTAAACTTTTCTTTGAAAGATTTGCCGGGAAAAACAAGCATAAACTCTTGGATGTCTAAATTTCCTCGGCCATGAAGACCGCCCTCTATAAATAAAACACAAGGCGTGGGAATGGCAGATTTGGTTCCGGCTATTTTTGAAATCCATTTCCAGAGAGGGATTTTTTGGGCTTGGGCGCCGGCTCGGCAAACAGCCATGGAAACTGCCAAAATGGCATTGGCTCCCAAACGAGATTTATTTTTCGTTCCATCCAATTTTATTAAAAATTCATCAATTTCTTTTTGTTTTGTCGGGTCTTTCCCAATTATTTTCGGACCAATAATTTTATTAATATTTTTGACGGCGACCCTGGCTGGTTTGGCCACGGCTTCGTATTTTCCTTTGGATGCGCCCGAAGGAACCGAGGCCCGAACAAAAAAAGTTGAGAGTTTCCAAGTCAACCTCAACTGTCGGATTTCCCCGCGAATCCCGAATTTCCCTTGCTTTTACGCTTTGAATTTTAGAACCTGCTTCAGGCTTCATGTTTCATGTTTTCTAAATATTCATAGGCGGTTAAGGCGGCCTTAGCTCCTTCGCCGGCAGAAATAATAATTTGTTTGTATTCTATATCAGTCACGTCTCCGGCCGCAAAAAGTCCCGGAGTTTTTGTTTCACAGGTTTGGGGATTAATTTTGATTTCATCGGTCTCTGTAAATTCAACCAAATCCTTGACAAAGCTGGTAGCTGGAATTGAACCGATTTCCACAAAAACGCCTGCCAGCGGCAATTCTTTCGTTTCTTTATTTAATAAATCCTCGTAAATCAAGGCCTCTACCCATTCTTTTCCTTTTATTTCTTTAACTTGGGCGTTTAAAATAACTTCAATTTTCCCTGAGGCCTTGACTCTTTCCTGATTTATTTCATCAGCCCTGATTTTTGAGCTAAATTCTAAAATATAAATTTTGGGGCAATATTTTATTAAATCCAAAGCGGTTCCAAAAGCCGCGTTGCCTCCGCCGATGACGGCTACTGTTTTATCTTTGAAAAATGGAGCGTCGCAAATCGGGCAATAAGAAACTCCTTTGCCGATAAATTCCTTTTCGCCGGGCACTTCCAATGGCCGCGGATCTCTCCCCGAAGTAATAATAATTGCTTTCGTCTCGTATTCCTCTTGATGATTCGCTTTTACTTTGAAACCCTCTTTTGTTTTTTGAATTTCTTTCACCCATTCCTTTTCTTTTATTTCAATTTCAAATTTCTTCAAATGATTTTTGAATTTCTCCATCAGATCAGACCCGGAAATTTCTTCAAATCCGGGATAATTTTCTACTTCGCTCGCTTTTGAAGCTTGACCAAGAAAATCTTTGGTAATCAAAAGAGTTTTTAATTTTTTCCGTGCGGCGTAAATACCGGCAGTAACACCTGCCGGCCCACCACCGATTATAATTAAATCAAACATAAAAAAGCGTGTCCTAAAAATTGTGTTCCCGAATGATTATCCTGCTAACCAGCCGCCATCAACGACTAAAGATGCGCCATTGACATAATCGGCTTCTTCGGAAGCCAAATAAACTGCGGCAGCGCCAATATCTTTCGGCTGGCCCATTCTTTTTTTAGGAATTCTCGCCATAAATCCTTCTTTGACTTTAGGGTCAGCCATAAATGGATCAACCATTTTTGTCTCAATCATCCCAGGACAAATAGCATTGACATTTATTCCCATGGGAGCAAATTCCACTGCCCATGATTCAGTCAGCCCGATTACTCCCCCTTTGGTTGCAACATAATGGCTGATATTCGGCGAACCTATCCCCTGACCGCCAGAGGCTACGGAAGCAATGTTAATAATCCTTCCCCATTTCTGTTTGGCCATTTCCGGAATGACTGCCTGGGCGCATAAAAAATATCCTTTTAGGTTAATGTCTACTATTTTGTCCCATTCCTCTTCAGTTAGCTCGGTTAAGGGCTTAATCGGCCAGCAAATACCGGCGTTATTAACCAAGATATCCAATTGGCCGAATTTATCAACCGCGGCTTTGACCACTTCCTCAACTTCCTTTTTATTTGTCACATCAAGTTTTTTAGCCAATCCTTCGCTTCCTAATTTCTCAATTTCCTTAACTACGGCCTCGCATTCTTTTTCATCAATGTCAGTCACGACCACCTTTGCTCCAACTTCAGCCAAGGCCAAAGCAATGCCCCGGCCAATCCCCCGCCGGGCGCCGGTAATTAAGGCAACTTTATTTTTTAAACTAAAACATATTAAAACAATTTTCAATTTTCAAAATCTCGACCTTTTACTTAATTGCTTCCGGTATTGCCTCGATTAAATCGGTAGCGGTTAATCCTTCTTTCAGCGTTTGGCTGGCAATCTCGCCGGCTTTATCGTTGATAAAGGCAGCGGCCTGACCGGCCAAAAAAGGATCTATCCCTCTGGCCATCAAAGCCCCGGCAATGCCGGCCAAAGTATCGCCTGTTCCGCCCTTGGCCATATAAGCATTGCCGCCTTTGCATAAAACAACTTCTCGGCCGTCAGAAATTATGTCAACCTGGCTTTTGAATAAAATTGTTGTTCTGAGCCGGCAAGCTTCTTCCTGAACAACTTTGACTCTTTCTTCAGGAGGTATTTTTTGAATTTCCTTTCCGGTCAAAATGAAAAATTCATAGCTGTGAGGCGTTATCAAAAATGGCTTTCCGGCAATCACTTCCGGTTTTTTGGCCAAGGCATGAATAGCGTCGGCATCAATAACTACGGGAATTTGAACCTGAGATAAATATTCTAAAATTGCCTCCTGGGTCTCTTCAGAGCGCCCCATTCCTCCGCCAATAAGCACGGCCGCCTTGCCATCGGAAACGGCTTTGGCGCTGGCGGTCTGGGCAAATAAAATTGGCAGATGTTCTTTTGTCAGCCAATTCCCTTCCAAAGGATAAGCTGCCAAATTGGGAGAGAAAGAAGCAATGATATCAGCTGCTCTTTTGGGGGCAATAATTCTCACCATGCCAACTCCTGAACGAAAAGCAGCCATGGCTGAGAGAGCCGGCGAACCTGAATAAAGTTGTCCTCCGCCGATGACCAAAAGCAATCCAAAATCATATTTTTTTGAATCGGCCGGTCGGGGTTTATAAACTTCTTTTAAAATATCTTTGGTTACTTCAATCATATAAATTTATGAATTATTATTTTATTAAAATTTGACCTTTTTATTTATTTGCGAAGCAGTCTAAATTTTCTAGCCCTTTTTAGTTTAGCATATTTTTAAAAATACCGCAATCAGAAAAGCCGCCCCCGCTAAGCGGGGGCGGCCTCATCTCAATAACTACTTTTTTATCAACTTAATCCCTATGCCCGCTATCTGACCGCCGGCAAAAAACAAAATTCCCATAAAAATGGACCAGGCAATCAGATTAAAAAGTCTTAGGCAAGGTCTCAACCGGTAAAATCCCTTTCAATTGCTCGCCAATCATTTTTTCCATCTGGGCCTGAATATCTAAAACGGAGCCGCTTTTAGAAGCAGTTATTTCTTCTACTACCGTCGAAAAAACCGCCGGTGGCTCTTGTTTTGTCGTAAAAATATTAAAAGAATTAAAAATCCCCCAGACAATAATGAAAATACCAGCCGCTAACAATATCCAACCAAAAATTTTTTCTATTTTCATATTATTTTAGCTAAGGCAACAAGAGCAATCGCAATGGCAGCCAGACCAAAAATTGCTCCGGCACCAGTAAATAAAGTATTTTTGAGTAAAATATTATTTTGCTCTCTTAATATTTTATTCTGTTCTTTTAATAATTCATTTTGCTCTTCCAGTATTGTATTTTGCTTCAATAAAGATTGAAAAATTTCATCCGCCATAGGGTTTGGCAAATTTAATGATTATTAAATCATCTTACCAG
>CAVTZN010000002.1:0-92593 GCA_963739285.1 Candidatus Wildermuthbacteria bacterium | reverse complement strand
TCTAAGTAAGAAGGAATGTAAAGAAATCTTTGATTACCTGCCACATTGTTCGGAACCAGTCTAAAATTGAATTAAAAATTTTTTTGTACCAAGGGATTTCAATTAATGGAAGCGGGGTCTCTATTACTTTCATCTGGCTGGGGATTCTTTTTAGGGCTTGGTTTTCGTAATCAAGAACGGTAATAGAGAAGGGATAAATTCTTATTTCTTCCGGTGATAAAAGGGTTGCCAGATAAGCTGTCTTTTCTTGATTTACTCGCAAGAGAAAGGAGAAAATTTTTTCTTCTTTTTCTATTGTTACCATTATTGTCTTCAAAACTTCGGGAACTTTTTCATAATCAATTGAGATTGTTAGGGGTTCTTTTGACTTTACTGCAATCTTTTCCTCAATTATCGGAATTTTTTCCCCTTCTTGAATAAAGTCGAAGTCTTCTAAGGTTATTTTTTCAATTTCCGATGGCGGAGGAGCTTCTGGAGGAATTTCCTCAGGTGGAGGAGGAATTTCCGGCGGCGGAGCTTCTGGCGGTAAAGACTTCTGAGGCACAGCTGAAGCAATGGCACCGGAAGAATAATTTTCGGCAAAGTCGTAACTGAAAGCAGTGTAATAATATCTCTTCCCATTGGTTAAAGCAGTATCAACAAAAGAGGTCTTTTTGCCATCATAAACCATTTCTCCCTCCCAGGAATCTTTGGGATAAAATCCCTCGCTTCTCATTATCTTCACTGCTTTGAAATCGGGATTGGATGGATTCCGCCATCTTAGGGTAATTTGGGAATCGCCAGGAATTGCCTCAAAATTTGAAACATTGGTTAGCGGAGTGATGGTAAATTTTTGGTCAACAGTTTCTGATTCATTTCTGTTAGTATCACGGCATTTTATTTTGAAGTGATAATTAGTGGCAGAAGAAAGATTAATCAATTTGGTGAAATGGTCAAAATAAAAGGTGGTTTCAGAAACCGTTTCTTTTCCATATTCTTGAGTTTTGCCCCAAAAAAGTTGACAAAGAGCTTGTTCATTTGTCTTCCAGGAAATTTTGGCTGAATTTAAAGTAATTTCGGAAATTAAAAGATTGTAAATCGTTGGCGGAGTAAGATCTGGGAAGAAGCCGCCACCGCCAGAAGGCGGAGTGGGAGTGGGGGCTGGACAATCTGAGGGACAATTTGAATAATCTTCACCCAATTCTGGCTCACAGATTCCATTATTATTGCAGAATATACTTCCGGCTATTTGCTGATAGCCAGGAATAACTTCACCAATTGTATCTTCCATTCGATAACTGGTTGAACCTTGAAGAACTCCACCAATATTAATTGAATCTGATTGAAGACGATAACTCTGGCCGGACATTACATAAGCAAAAGCAGAACTCGAACCAAAAACTAAACTAATGACAATAATGACGAGAAAAGATTTTTTCATCTTTTATGGCCGATTTCCGGTTTAAAAATAGGGAACTCACAATATTATTTTTTAAAATTACTGAATTATTAGTGCTGACTTTTTTTAATTTTTAATTGGTACTGATACATAAAGATATTTTTCTCCTTCTTTTCCCTTTAAAATTGGGGTGATAACTCCCGAAGTTTTATCTATCGGTTCTACTCTCACTTCGTCGGAAAAAGACGCTTTTATTTTTTCTTTTAATTCTATGTCTTTTTCTGTTGAGGGAATTATCATTATTCCCTCTCCGCCTAATTTTTGAACAAACATTTGCTCTTCAACTTTTTCGGTTGATCCTCCCGAATTAAAAATGTCTCCTGAAAGAGAGGCTAAGTTTCGATCGGCTGGTTTAAAAACATTCTGGAAAAAGCTTTTATTAAAAGAAATAATAGTGATTAGCAAAGTAAAAACCAGCAGCACTAAAAAACTAAATCTTAGCGCTGGTGTTTTTTTAATCGGCAAATTTTCTGGAGATGCAATCTTTTTTTTAATGAAGGGCTGATCTAAAAAAAGAGAAGGCGGGGCCTGTGATTTATTTTTATATTCTTCAACTCTTTCCAAATACATCTCTAACCATTCTTTTTTAGTTATCCAATTTTGGTCAAATTTTACTGCTTTCAATTTTCCCTGCCTGGCTCTCAATGCCAAATATTCCTGCGAGTGATTGCAGTACTTAGTTGCTTCTTGGAGTGAGATATAATTATTTGAATTTTTTCCGTCCATTTCGAGGGAGTGGTTTGTGAAATTCTTGTGAATCAACAAACTTGACCCCGTTAGAGAATTCTTTGAAATAAATTTATTTTATTTTAAAGTTCGGCTTAAAGCTGTGAATAATTTTTTTCTAACGGGGTTGATAAATAGCCTTAAATAATTAAAATCCAAAATAGAAAGTTCCGTGCCCGCCTAAATTGAAATTTTGGTGGGCAATAAAAAACCGGCGAATTTCCTTACAGTTATTCTTGGCCGATTTTTTTGTCCTCGCTTATCTCTATTTCGATAATATCGCTTAGCATATCGGCCAATCAAACAGATTACTCTATTTTCCCATACCAAGCGACCCTGTCAAGGAGAGTTTTCCACAGGGGTGCTAAAAACGTATCGGATGCGACTCTATCCTTTGATTTTAAGGTTTTTTCTAGTAGCAAAATTAAAAAGCCCGCCCTCTTTTGAAGGAACGGGATAAATATTGCGAACACAAATCAAATTTGCGTCGCTAAACTTGGCGGAATCCCAGGATCAATGAACTTTAATGCTTTGTAAAATTCCCAAACCAATAAATGTAGCTATCAGGCTACTGCCGCCATAACTAATTAAGGGTAAAGGAATACCGATAATAGGTAAAATGCCAAGGTTCATACCGATATGGATAAAAACCTGGGAGGTCAGGATAATAGCTAGGCCGGTTGCAAAGAGTCGAGGAAAATTACTGGTTGCCGATATGGCGATTTTTATTATCCGCCAGATTAAAAAAGAAAATAAGGCTAATAAAGTTCCCACTCCAATTAAACCAAACTCCTCGGCAACAGCAGCGAAGATAAAATCGGTCTGAGGTTCGGGCAAAAAGCCGTATCGGGTCTGGGATCCTTGTCCCAGACCCTGGCCCCAAACTCCCCCAGAACCAATAGCAATTTTCGCCTGATTCACGCTCCAGGAAATCCCTTTTGGGTCAATTTGGGGATTGATATAAGCAACAATCCTTTGTTTTTGATAATCTTTCAAGGCAAACGTCCAGGCGGCAATAAAGATTAAAAGCCCGCAGAGAACCAAAATCAAAAAATGGCGGATTTTAATCCCCGATATCAATAAAATTCCAATCCAAATGGCAATTAAAATTAAGACTGAACCGATATCGGGCTGAAAAAAGAATAAAAGAGCGGGCAAAAGCACGTAGACTCCGGAAAGGATAATATGCCGCGGTCGATACATCTCAATGTGACGCATCGAAAAATATTTAGCCAATAAAAGAATCAAGACAATTTTGGTAAATTCGATAGGGTCAATGGAAATTAATCCCAATTTATACCAACTCCTCACTCCCCTGATTTCTGGGGCAAAAAAATAGAGACCGACGAGAGCAGCCAGGCAAAGAAAATAGAAAATTAAAATTAAATAAGGGTCCTGCCGAAATGATCGCCAATCAAAAAAGCTAAAAAGAATCATTAAGATAAGTCCCAGGGCAAAGAAACAAATTTGCTTTTCAAAATTAAAAAAATCCCCCCTTCCCAAAGAAGAGCTATAAATAGAAAGGAGGCCGATTCCAACCAAAAGAACCGTAACAGTAATCAAAACCCAATCTAATTTTTTAAAATGAATTAAAACTCCCTTCATTCCATCTAAGCTAGCGGAGACCCGGTCTCCGCTGCGTTAAGGTCTCCGCTGCGTTAATAGAGAACCTTTTTCCTCTGTTTTTTATTTATTTTTCTAAAGCAAGGTTAGGAAATTTTCTGATTTCGCTTTTATATCTTATCCAATTTTCAACAAACTTTTTGCAACCTTGTTCTTTATCCATTATTTCTAAAACAAAACTTCTCTCGGTCACTGAAGGAAAATTCTTTTTCGAGATATAGTCAGGATAACTCGACCATTTGTAATTTTCTAAAAATTTAATAGCCTTCCCGGGATTTTTTATCCCTTTTTCTTTCCAATGCGGCTCAATAAGAGCTACGGGATTAGTATGGATGTAGACAAGTATGGTTTTCAATTGCTTATTATTTTTAATATGGACTGCCGAAAATCTATTCTGAAAAACATAACCTTTCCGGTTATACTTTCGATTAAAATATCCACCATAACCAGCGCCTAATTTTCTCATAAATTTTGTTATTCCATTATCTTTAAGTTGTTCCACTAATAAATGGATATGGTTAGGCATAAAACAAAAAGCTAAAATTTCTACTAGCTTCCTTCTTTCGTCAGGAATGGAGGAGACCCGGTCTCCCCTATCTTTAAGTTTCTTTTTTATGGTTTGGATCTCTTGCCTTCTTTTTAAAATTTCCACTGACTTCACATTGTTAAACTCGTAAATAGAGAAAATTCCTCGATAATAATCGTTTATGTCCTTAAAAATTAAATTATCATCAATCCCCCTTAATAGAAGATGATAAATCTCATCATTAACAAATTGTTGTTTCCTATAAGGCATAATTTAGCAGAGAACGGGTCTCTGCTAGCTCAATTTAATTAGTTTTAGGAATTCTTTTTCCCCTATTGTCTTTACTCCGAATTTTTGGGCTTCCTCATATTTTGAGCCAGGCTCTTTGCCCGCAACAACGTAGTCTGTTTTTTTCGAAACCGATTCGGAAACTTCTCCGCCCAAGAGACGAATTCTCCCTTTGACCTCTTCCCTGGTCATTAACTCCAATCCTCCGGTTAAAACAAAGGTTTTCCCTTTCAGGGGCCGGTGACCAATTTTCTCTTGGGAGATAATTTCTATTTTCGCTTTTTCCAATTTTCCCAAAAATTCTAAATTTCTTTTTTCTCGAAACCAATCGTAAATTGATTTCGCCACTACCGGTCCGATATCCATAATTTTCTGCAAATCTTCCAAAGAAGCTTTTTCCAATTCATCTAATGAGCTGGAACGCTCTGCCAAATCATGAGAAGTCTCCTCGCCAACATTCCTGATTCCCAAGGCAAAAATAAACCTGGGGAAGGTTATTCTTTTCTTTGATTGAATTGCTGAAATTAAATTTTCAGCTGATTTTTCAGCGAATCGTTCTAGGGGTAAAATATCTCCTGTCTCTAATTTAAATAAATCTGCTGGATCTGAGATTAAACCTACATCTAATAGTTTATCAATAATTTTGGGACCGAGCCCCACGATATCAAAAGCCCCTCTGGAAATAAAATGATAAAAGTATTCTTTCTGCCGGGCGAAGCATTTTTGATTCGGACACCGCCAAACCACTTCACCTTCGTTTTTTATTAATTCCGTCCCGCAAACCGGACAATTTTTCGGAATGACGAAATTCCTTTTCTTCTCCGGTTCTCATTTCCGGCAAAACTTTAATAATATCAGGGATGACATCCCCTGCCCTGCCGACAATAACGGTATCGCCGATTCTCACCCCCAATCTTTTAATTTCATCTTCGTTATGCAAAGTGGCTCGCGAAATCGTCACGCCTCCAACCTGAACAGGTTTCAAATAAGCCACCGGGGTCACGGCTCCGGTTCTGCCGATTTGAACCGAAATCGCCTCAACGATGCTGGTTGCCTGTTTTAGAGGAAATTTATAAGCGATGACTGCTCGAGGAGCTTTGCCCACCACCCCTAATTTTTCATAAATTTTATTTGAATTTAAAATAACAACGATTCCATCAATTTCGTAAGGAAGCTTTTCGCGGTTTTTCTGCCAGTATTCATGGAATTCAAAAACTTCTTTTAAATCTTTACAATATTTATTATGAAGATTGGTTTTAAAACCAAGGGTCTTTAAAATTTTATGTTTTTCTTCATGGGTTTGGAGTTTATCCGCCGAAGCTTTAGCGAAGGCGGAACCAAAGTCAGTAATCAAATCATAAGCATAGGAATCAAGGCGTCTTTGGCTGGTTATTTCTGGGTCTAACTGTCTGACTGAACCGGCGGCCACATTTCTGGGATTGGCATAAAGAGGCAGTCGTTTTTTCTCTTGTTCCTTATTTAATCTCTCGAATTCTTTTTTGGAAATAAAAACCTCACCCCGAACGACTACTCGTTCGGGAATTTTTTTTAATTGCGGAGCAATTGCCCACTGTTCACACACAGCAGGGAGAGAAGCGACCGGTTTGTATTTCTTTCCTTTAATTTCTAAAGTTAATGGAATGGCCTCAATTGTTTTCAAATTTTGAGTAACATTTTCGCCCACAATCCCATTTCCTCTCGTGGAACCAGTTTTAAAAATCCCGTTTTCATATATTAATTCAATGGCTAAGCCATCGATTTTTAACTCGCAGAAGAAATCAATGTCTTTTTTTTCATCTGGATTTAAGAGTTTGGAAATTCGAGACAGCCAATCCTCCATATCCTTTTCTGAAAAAGCATCATTAAAAGATAACATTGGCTGGGAATGACGAACTTTCTCAAAATTTTCCAACGGTCTTCCTGCTACTCTTTGGGTCGGCGAATCGGGAGTAATAAACTCGGGATATTCCTGCTCCAAATCAAAAAGTTCCTTTTTCAAGGAATCTAAAGCAGCATCAGAAATCTCCTGCCGGTCCAAGACGTGATACAAGTATCGGTGGTGGTTTATAAGTTTCCTGAGTTTTTCAATTCTTTTTTAACCTCTTCTTTCGGTCATACTTTAATATTTTAGTTCGACCGCTCTTTTTATTTCTTTATAACTCCCGGTGGCCCTTAGACAATAACTTCCAGCCTGACAATCAGGCCCTGGAGTTAGTACTTTAACCTCATAGCAAATATCATTATATGGCGGAGGAAAACATTCTTGAAATTCCGACGGATTTTCTAAATTCATTGCCACTTTTTCAATGGCTGTATCGGCAGCCGAAAGAGCGACTACCGACTCCCCCATTTCACGGATCATCTTTGTTTCCTGAACTAAAATAGTGCTTACTCCTAAACTAATCCCTAAAACAAGCGCCATAATTAAAATAGTCAGGAGTAAAGAAACACCCCTATTATAATTTTGACTTTTGATTTTTTGAGCCCGGGGCTCATCAGCCTTGGGCTGAGACTTTTGACTTTTTTTCATCTTGTATCAATGTTTCTTTGAGATATAGTTGTTTGAATTTTCATTTCTGTTTTTTCTTCTGGTTTTTGACCTTTACTTTTTATAGTTAAAGCGATTGTCACTCTTGGTTGAAGATCATTAAGTTCCGAGGCGCCGAGAAGATTCAGGTTGAAAGAAGTTATTTCAAAGTTATTTGAGGTTAAATTTTCAACTGCCCCTGATTTAAATTGTTTTAATTGCCCTCCCTCAAGAAAGAATTCCTGACAAATTCCTCCATAATTTCTGAATTTTATTCCTTTTCCTCCACGAGTTAATTCAAAATTTAGACCATTCTGGGAAAGACAGGTTGGAGCTGAGACTTCTTTTTGGGCCATCCTGATTGCCCGACTCATATATTCAAGAGAGTAACTCGTTTGATTTAAAATTTCCTGGGTGACTAAAGCTTTCCTCTGTCCTTTTAGAGCCGAGGTAAAAATGCCAGTTGCTGCTCCAACAACAATTAAAAAAATTGTCATGGACACTAACAGTTCAACTAAGGTAAACCCCACACCGCTTTTAAAATTGGTTCTGGAGTTTTAATTTTTTCATTTTATTAAAGTGGTGCGGGATAAAGGCTTTAGATTTCATAGATAATGATAGAAAAATTTAAAGATGCCTTTTGCAAATTTAACACTTCCACCCAACAGTCAATTTTTAAGCGGTGCCAGAGAGACGACGCCACCCTTCACGGACTTACTCCTGCTGACACGCGCATCTCCAATTACTATTCCACTGCCCCATATTTCCCTGTACGCTGTCCGAAAATGTTCCTTCGCAGCTGTGACCGCCCTGATATCCATATCCGATGCTTCCGGCGAATGATGGCTTACACCGCACTTGGTTCCCCCACGGTTGTGTGTTGGCCGTCTGGTAAAAGTCCCACCCACAGGAATAGCAGGCACCGTTATGACACCAGTGGCAACTACCCGTACAACCATAGCAGTTCTCACATTCGCTGACATTGACACAATTTCCGCTACCATCACATGTTTTACAAATGTCAGTACAAGCGGTATCACAACAAACGCCATTAATGCAATAATTTGAACAGCATTGACTTGACGATGAGCACGTCGTTCCATCGGCATAACAAGGCGGAGGAGGTGAAGGTGGTTCTCCTCCAGAACCCCTAAGCCAATTATACAAATCTCCAACAGCAGTCAAATTGTAGGATTTCCCCTTTTCCTGCCATTCTACTTTTGAAATAATTCTTAACTGATCGTCGGTTATTTTTTGAATAGTGATTTTTCTTTTGAATTTAGTATCAGGCCCTGAAGTATAATTATAGAAACTATTAGTATCAATTTTTAGATATCTTCCCTGATAGGGCTCTACGTTTTGAGATTGGTAAGTCGCTTCCCAGTCGCCAGATGATAAACTATCATCCCAAAGTAATCCAGGATTTATCCTTTGTTCTAACCAATTGTTATCTCGAATATTTCTGACAACCTCTATCCCCTCTTGGGTTAAATTAGCGGCTATTAGTTTTGATTTAGCAACCTGAGTTAAAGACAATCCGCTATTTATCGTACTTAAACCAGCTACAACGCCAGTAATTAAAATAAAGAGAGCTACTAAAACCTCAACTAAGGTAAATCCCCGCGCCAATTTTAAGTACTGGTCGCTTTTGAGACTAAATTTTCGCATGTCTATTAGTGGTGGGGGGTAAATGCTTTAGATTTCATTGTTTAATAGGGTGAAAAATAGAGTTGATTATTTGTGTGTAGCTACTGGTAATAATTAATTTCAACATAGATTTGGCCTCTGTTTGGATGCTTTAGCCGAGGGTGAACCTTTGGACAAGGGAAACCCTAATTAAATAGAGTTGACCACTGAATTCCATCAGTAAGCGTATTTCCAGCACAAGCAATAGTAAGGGTAGTACCACCCCTGGTAATACGTGACGGCGCAACTGTTGTAGCAGGCAGTGCACCTCGAATTCGTGCAAGAATTCGTGCAGCCAGCATACCCCAAGGTTGCGCATCGCTTTGAGCAGGGGTTATAGTAACTACTGTTAGCCACACAGGATTGGGTTGTTGGTGCCGTGCATGAACCCAACCCGTTGCATCGGTAGTGGGTAGCCGTGCAGGTGAGTGAACCCTGCTCATCCTTAGTGCCATTAGCTATATTTACGCAGCTACCGGAAGTTGCTCCATCGCAGGTCTTGCATACGGCACAGTTGCCCTCGCCTGAAGTATAGTAGCCACAGGCATAGCTATCTCCTTTACAATATCCAGTCAAGCAGCCGGTTGTGGTACATTCATTAAATAAATCCTGGCTTGAGGTTTGATAAGCGATGGTGCCATTGCTCTGGCAAATAGAACAGGTCAGACCACCTGAAGTGCCAGGATAAATAGAGGCATTGCCGTCATTACAATCATTACCGGCAGCGCCAGAATAGCCGCTGGGGCAGGACATACTAGCACCGCAGATTTGGGAACCAGAAGTACTATAATAACCATCTCTATCGGCATCTGGATAGCAAGCAATGCATGATTCAATATAGACTAACCCTGCTTTATTTACTCTAATAATTCTTGTTTTTGTCAGATTGGTTCCAATGGCAAGGGTAATTGCCGCTGTTGAAGCATCGGGTTTAATTGTTACAGTTGGGTCAGGGGGAGTAAAAACAATTGTTAAAGGCGAAGCTGATAATTGGCTAATTTGAATATCTTTTTCGATTTTGACGTCTTCAATTAAACCATCTAAACCAGAATCATAATGCTGGTTGCCATTAAGGTCGGCAAATAAAATATAATGGTCTTTCTCTTGGTCTTTAAAATAAACCCCATAGCCTCCTCTGGGAATTTGGCCCTGAAATTCTCTGGCTGACATAGCCATTTCCTCGGCCCTTCTTAAATCCTGACTAAGTTTATTGGCTGATCTCAAAAGGGCGTATTGTTTTTCCCCTCCTCGCCAATTGGCTAAAGATACCCCAGATATAATAACAATAATAGCCATGACAATTAAGAGCTCAATCAGGGTGAACCCCCACACCAATGGAGCACTGGTCGTCTTTGACGACCAAATCTTAGAATGTCCTCCATCTGGTGTGGGGGTGAAGCCGACGCTGTTTTCAAATTTAGATTTCATAGTAAGTTAGAGTACCATTCAATAATTTTCTGGCCCAAAAACAAGGCGGTAAAGGTTCCGGTTACCAAAAAGGGCCCAAAAGGAATTTCCGATTTTAAAGTTTTTTGACCAGAGATAACCAATCCTAATCCTATTATAGCACCCAGAAAAATCCCAAAAAACAAAGCAACTAAAATATTCGGGAAACCCAGAAATAAACCCATCAAAAAAGCTAATTTAATATCGCCGACACCCATCCAGCGACCGCGAGAAAGTAAAACTATGGCGGCGAAAAATAAGGTTGGTAAAGCCCCAAATCCCAAATTCTCCGCCTTCGCTAAAGCTTCGGCGGACAAGCAAATTTCAAATGCTCGATACAAAAGGACGGTAGCAATGGCAGGATAAATTATTTTGTCGGGAATAATATAGTGCCTGAAATCATAGACGAAAATGACGATCAAGAAACAGGTAATGAGTAAATAATAAAGGATGGTAATAAAATCCCAAATTCCAAATCCCAATGACCAATTAAATCCCAAATTCCAAACCCAAAAAACTAAAACAAATAAGATTCCGGTGATAAACTCTATTAAAGGATACTGTAGTGAAATTTTTTGGTGACAATAACGGCATTTTCCTTTTAAAATTAAAAAGCTGAAAACAGGAATTAAGTCCCAAAAAGCCAAAATATGTTTGCAACGAGGACAAAAAGATCTGCCCATAAGAAAATTCTGACCGTTTTCCAGACGGTAAATCAAACAATTTAAAAAACTACCAATGACCAGACCGAAAATAAAAATGATCGAATAGAGAAAAAATATCGGCATTGTTTAATTATATCCTATTTAATCAGATAAAAAAACCAAAATCGCCTTTAGCGATTTTGGTTTTTTGATTTCTGGAAAAAGCTTTACGGGCAGGCAGCTACGCAATCAGTTGAATTGGCTACTGGCGTCGTAGTGCATAGTTTAGCCACCGATGCTGAATCCACGCACCAAGATTGTGTAGTAGTAGTCACTAACTGAGACCAGGCAGCCCAAGCGACAGAGTTGGTACTTTCGTTGCAAAGCACATTTGCTCCCCCATTATTAGAGAAGACATTGTCGTTAATCCTTTTGTAATCTCCACTCGCACTCAAAGTACTATTAAGGGCTGCTCCACCAGCTTCGACGCAGACTGCGCTGTAATTCCCACTAGTATCGTAATCTAATTCCGCAGTTGATCTCAATTGCGCCAAGGCGGCTTTGATGGCCGTGTCTTTGGCTTTATTCCTGGCCGTATTCAAACTGACCATAACAATCGAGGCTAAAATCCCGATAATGGCGATAACCACCAAAAGCTCAATTAAGGTAAAACCCTTGGTTTTTTTAGTAAAGAATTGTAACATTTTGATTTAACAATTAACTTTATCTTTCGATACTTCGACTAAGCTCAGTATCGACCCTGAGCTCGCCGAATGGGTCGACCTTTTTAATTTTAATAATAAGATTACGCGAAGCGTTCAAGGTTCTTGCCGAAGGCAAGGTTCTTATTATTTAAGAATATCGGAATTTCACTAAATTCCGATTCAAGATAGAAGCGTTTATGCGCTTCTATCTTATTTTACTAAGACTGGAAAATAATACAAGCTGAATAATCCACAACCTAATTTAGAAACTACATTCCTGTCCCGGCAATATTGTAAAGCGGGATCAGAACGGAAGCGACGAAAATCCCAACCCCAATTCCCAAAAAGACGATTAGAACAGGCTCAATAAGACTCAAAAGATTGGCCACAGCGACATCAACCTCTTTTCCGTAAAAGTCAGCGATCTGTATTAAAATACTGTCCAACCGGCCGGTTTTTTCCCCGACTACGGTCATCTGGGTAAATAAAGGAGGGATTTGCTTGGGTGAAGCGGATAAAACCGAGCTGATCGATTCTCCTTTTCTGACTTCTTCTCGGGTTTTAAAAATTATCTCTTTATAAACCTTGTTTCCGACCACTTCTCCGGAGATCTCCAAGGCCTTGATAATAGGCAGTCCACCGGAGATTAAGGTGCTTAGATTTTCGGCAAAACGAGAAAGATAGACCATCTTCAAGAAATTTCCAAATAAGGGCAGAGTAATTGAATATTTATCGAAAGCGTCTTTGCCCTTGGGCGAACTGAGCCATCTCCAAAAAAATATTGCTCCCGAAAATAAAACTATCAAAATTAACCACCCCCAGCTTCTGAAAAAGTCGACAAAGGAAATAAGAATCCGAGTCATCATGGGCAGCTGGGCGCCTGATTCTTTCAAAACGCCGATCAGCTGGGGAAAGACAAAAACAATCATTATAACCAAGACGCAAAAAATAGTAAAAAGGACGAAAGCGGGATAAATCATCGCTCCTCTTATTTTCGAGTTAAGGTAATATTCTTTCTCGAGGTGTTCGGCTAGATAAGACAGGACTTGGGATAATTTACCAGACGACTCGCCGGATTTCACCAAACTGACAAAAAAAGTAGAGAATATTTTAGGATAACGAGAAAGGGCCTGAGAGAAAGCTGTTCCTCCCTCCACTTCTTCGGAGACAGAAATTATCTTTTCTTTAAATTCTGAGTTTTTGATTTGGGCAGATAAAGTTCTCAAGGCTTCAACTAAGGGGACTTCCGAACTGACAAGAACGGAAAGCTGACGAGAAAACAAAACCACTTCTTTTTTTGAAATTCTGCCAAAAAGGCGGATTCTTTTGGCATAGAGAGGTTTCTCGGCGATTCCTCTCAAGGCAGTAACAAAAAGCCCCAGTTTCTGCAAAAGAGCGGCAGCCGCCTCCTCCGAGGCGGCGGTAATGGTTCCTTCTTGAATCTCGCCTTGTTTATTTCTGGCGGTATAACTAAATTCCATAAAATATAATGCGAATCTACAAATGAAATGCTAATTGCGCGAACTAGCTAATAATTTATTCGCAGTCTGTAGATTAGCATAGAATTCGCATTATTCGCATTATTCGCATTATGTTTATCTCCTTGTCAGAATTCGTAATTCAGCTGGATTTAAAGAATAAGCCATGGCATTTTCCAACGAAATCTCCCTGCTCTTGACTAAACTCGCCAAAGACCTATTTAGGGAAATCATTCCCGCTTCAACCGAAGTTTCAATCACCAAGCCAATTTCATGAATTTTATTTTCCCGAATTAAATTAGCAACGGCCGGGGTATTAAACATTATTTCACAGGCCGGGATTAAACCGCCCTGGATCCTTGGAATTAATCTCTGGGAGATAACTCCTAAAAGAGAACCGGCCAGTTGACTCCTAACCTGGGCTTGTTGTTCAGAAGAGAAAGAACCAACAATTCGATGAATTGTTTGAGCGGCGTTATTGGTATGCAAAGTAGCAAAGACCAGGTGGCCAGTTTCGGCAGCGGTAATGGCGGTAGCCATAGTTTCCAAGTCCCTCATCTCTCCGACCATAATAACATCTGGGTCCTGACGAAAAGTGGAGCGCAGAGCCCGGGCAAAAGATAAAGTATCTTGATAAACCTCTCTTTGGTCAACAATGGCATGATCATTTTGAAAAATGTATTCAATCGGATCTTCAATCGTTATTATATGGTCAGCTCTGTTGTGATTTATTTCATTAATCAAGGCGGCCAAAGTCGTTGATTTCCCGTGTCCGGAAGGACCAGTCACCAAAACAAAGCCCTGATTCTGCCCGCAGAATTGCTTTAATGTCGTCGGGAGATTCAGCTCTTCAAAATTTCTGATTTTAGAGGGGATAAAGCGCAGGGCAATAGAGATAAAACCTCTTCTGTAAATAGACATTGACGCGAAATCGAGTATTCTTTTCAAAGTTGTAGGAAAAATCCAATTCTTTTTCCTTCAAAAAACGCTGAATCTGGTCTTCATCCATCAAAGAGGTGGCAAATCCCTGTGTTTCTTCCGGAGTTAAAACATTTCTTTTGGTTAATGGAACCAAAGCCCCATTGATTCTCAAGGCAGGGCAATAGCCAGCCGAGAGATGCAAATCCGAGGCCTGGCTTTTACAGGTTTCTTGAAGCAATTCTTTTAATTGAGCGGTGTAATCCATAGTTTCTACGAATTTACGAATTCCTACTAATATACAAATAAGTTATTTTAAAAATTCGTATATTCGTATTGATTTGTAATTTTGATTTTTTAGAATACGCCGAAGGCGTTCAAGGTTCTTGCCGAAGGCAAGATTCTTATTTCTCTTCGGCCACTCTCAGCACTTCTTCAATAGTGGTTATTCCTTTCAAGACTTTCAAAATACCGTCTTGTTCCATAGTGACCATTCCTTGCCTTTTTGCTTCTTCGGCGATTTTGGCTTCCGAAGATTCGGTTAAAACTATTTTCCCCAGTCCCTTTGTCATCTCTAAAATTTCATAGAGAGCCGTCCTCCCTTTATAACCTTGCCCCTGACATTTTTTACAACCTTGGGCTTCATAGATAAAAAGTGGCTCGGTTAATTTGGCTTCTTTCCTGGTTGCTTCGGGTAAACTCTCAATTTCTTTTAAAATTAAATTTTGGATTTCTTTCGAGGGCTTTATCTTCTTTTTGCAATCCGGGCAAAGAATTCTGACTAATCTCTGGGCTATGGCTAAGCTTAAAGTTGGGGGCAATAAAAATGGGCTTATTTTCATATCAATCAATCTCGGGATAACGCCGACGGCATTATTGGTGTGCAGAGTTGATAAAACTATATGACCAGTCAGGGCGGAATGAATAGCCAAAGAAGCCGTTTCTTCGTCTCTAATCTCCCCGACCATAATAACATCCGGATCCTGTCTCACCACTTCCCGAAGGCCGGTAGCAAAAGAATAACCGATCTCGGGTTTCACCTGGGACTGATTGACTCCGTCAATAAAATACTCAACCGGGTCCTCTAAAGTGACGATATTCACCCCTTCTTTATTTAAGAGATTTAAAATGGCGTACAAGGTTGTCGTTTTCCCGGAACCGGTGGGGCCGGTAGCTAAAATTAACCCGTAAGGTTTCTTAATTCCGTTTAGGATAACCCGGTGATCTCTCTCTTCAAGCCCCAATCCTTCCAGGGTCATCATGCCCCCAGAAGAATCTAAAACTCTCAGAGCAACCTTTTCCCCCAAGGATGTTGGGAAAGTGGAAACTCGAAAATCAATCTCTTTATTATTGATTACGCTTGTAAAACGACCGTCCTGAGGAATCCTGGTTTCGTCAAGCCTCAAACCTGAGAGGATTTTAATACGAGCCACCACAGCCGGCAGAATTTTTAGAGGCAAAAGAATACTGGAATGCAAATATCCATCAACTCTAAATCTTATTCTCAAAGTTTTTTTAATCGGTTCAATGTGAATATCCGAAGCTTTCCCCTCGACCGCATGTCTTAACATTACCGCCACCACTTTAGAGATTGGCGCTTCCTCAACCAATCTCTCAAAATCGGTTGCTTTTCGAGACTTAACTTCTATTTTTTCTTCTTTTTTCAGTTCACCCTCCAGTTCCCCCAACGCTCTTTTTACTTCCTCACGGAGCGTTCGATATTGTTTTAAAAGCGACTCAAAAGTGGAAAAATTAATTAAGGAAATCTTTGGCGAAAGGTTCCCCTGTCGAGATAGGAATTTTAGAGCTTCCTGAGCTTTCAGGTCTTCGGGATAAATCATGCCGACCTCCAAGATATTCTCTTTTTGGGACAAGGGAATTATTTTATAATATCTGGCGGCCTCCTCCGGGACCAATTCCAAAACTTTTAAAGGAATCTCTTCAACCGGTATTTCTCTCAGAGGCATTCCCAAATTCTCGCTTTTTACGCTAAACAAAACTTGCTCGGGGACAATTCCTTTTTCCAAAATCACCTCTTCCTCTCTTTTCCCGGATTTTTTAACCTCGTATTCCAATTCGCCTGCCTTTCCTTTTTCTAAAATTCCTTTTTTAACTAAGATTTGAAGTAAAGACATTTTTAAAAAGGTGTAAATGGATTTTCTCGGCCGACTTGACCATCGAAGTTCGGAATTTTTTCGAAATCTTTCAGATTTTGGAAAAGAGGATTTTCCAAAATCTGAAAATTTATTTCAATTTTCTGCCAATTTTCAGAAACCTCGCTCGGAACGATCTGCTCGGGAGCAGTTTGGGGTTTCTTTAAAACTCCTAACCAAATTATAAGAAAAATAGCGAAAATTATCGCTATCAGAGCATAGACTAAATATTTTTGTTTTTTCTTTTCTCGAAAGAAAGTTATAGCCATATTACTTTTAGTCAGAGTATACTTTGATTATTAAATCAAACTTGGGGGATTCTTTGAGAGATTTGGCGGAAAAGGAAAGACTAGCCACTTCAATAATTCTGGCACTGCCCTCCAAAGAAATTAGAAAACTCTTGAAATTAGGATAAGCCCCTGAAAGTTGCAGGTTAATCGTCCTTTCCCCAAGAGACCCTTCCTCTTTTGGGACAGATTGTTGGCCGATGGCAATTTGGTCTAGACTCAAGCCGTTTTTGGCAGCTTCCTGCTGAAGAAAGGCAAAAAGGTTGGGCAAATAAGAATCCCCGTATAGGGCCTGATCAATTTTCGAAAGCTGAGGGGCAAATTCTTTAAGTTGAGCGGATATCTCCTGGAGATGAAATAGATAATCCTCGAATTCCTTCAATTCTTTTTGTTTTTGCTGAAATTTTGCAGACAAGTCTCGAAATTCTTGGAAGGAAGGAAAAATCAGCCCGATAAAGACGGCCGCAACTACCAAAAAAATTATTAAAGTAAAAATTGATTTTTTCATTGAAGCTTAAATTTGTGAAGAAAATCCCGGTTTTAGTATCTCGGGATCCACGGAAATTTCCAACTCGAATTCCACCTGCCCTCCTTTAATTAAAGAAACTTTATTTAAAATTATATTTTTAATATAATTTTCATTTCCCAAAATAATGAGTTGCTGCTGAAGAGTGGAAAAATCTTGGGAAACGCCAGTCAATCTGAGATTACTGGAGAAAGATGGATCAAATTTGAAATCAGTCCACCAAACCTTGGGATGGGTTATTTTTTCCAAGAATTCAAAAAGGTTTGAAGATTCTCTATGCCCGGAAAATAAAAGGTTGTAATCTTCGATTTTCTGGCGCCAACCAGAAATTTCTTTCTCCATGTTTTCAACTTCAGAAGTTCTCTTTCCCGAAATGCTTTCTTCGAGATTTTTTAAATTCTCGGAGGAATTCTTTATATTATTTTGCAAAAAGAGATAACCCAAAATGGCCAAAATTAAAAGGATAATCCCAATAGAAAAAGGAAGGTTGACCAAAATAGCAGGTCTCCTTATTTCTGACTTTGGAATAATTTCTATGGCCATATTCACTCGAGGCCCCGCAGAGCCATGCCAACGGCTATGGCGTAAGAAGGGCCTATTTCTTTTAAGACTGGCGTTAAAATCGACGGACAAATAATTTCGGAAAATGGCTCCCCCACCACCACCTCTTTTCCTAGCCGAGAAGTAAAATATTCTTTAAGCCCGGGGAGCAGAGCCGTGCCGCCGGCTAAAATGATATTTCCTATCTCTTTTCTTTCTTTTTGATAAAAGTTTTGGCTAATTTGCTCTATTTCGGCTATTATTAAATTCCTTAATTCTGGGCAGGACCAGCTTTTAGAAATCGATGACAAATAATTTCGGAAAATGGCTCCCCCACCACCACCTCTTTTCCTAGCCGAGAAGTAAAATATTCTTTAAGCCCAGGGAGCAGAGCCGTGCCGCCGGATAAAATGATACTTTCTACCCCTTTTCTTTCTTTTTGATAAAAGTTTTGGCTAATCTGTTCTATTTCGGCTATGATTAAATTGATTCTGGGCAGGAGGATTTGAGAAATTGATTTTTGCCCCGAAGAAGATTCGGTTCCGGTAATCAATCCATAGTTTTTTCTTCGTTTCCTCAGCTTCCGAAAAATCAACCTGCAAGCCCTCAGAAAGAGTCTGAGACAAAGTATTCCCACCGATATCAAAACTGTGACTAGCTCTTAAAACCTTGCCCTCAACAATATTGACGGTCGTGCTCTGAGCGCCAATATCTATTAAAATAATAACTTTTTTGTCCTCTTTAATCAAGGATCTTAAGAGCCCAAAAACTTCGGCTTCCAGGGCCAAAAGCTGAAGACCGCAAAGCTGACTTATTTCTTGGTATTGATTAATAACTTCTTTAGGGACGGCGACGAGAATAATCTTTAAGGGGCCTCCCTGAGAATTAGCTGTTTCTCCGCCAACAACCGACCAGTCTAAAACGACTTCTGATAAAGGAAGAGGTATATGTTGACGAGCTTCAAAATGGACGGCTTTGGGCAACTCTTCCCTGGTCATGGGCGGAAGCTCGATGGTCGTAAAAAAACTTGAGAAATCTGGGATAGAAAAGGTTGCCGATCGGGAACGAATCTGAGCTTCAGACAAAACAGCCCGGATTCCCTGGGAAATTTCGCCAGCTGACAAAGAGAAAGAGTTTCTTTCTGGGGTAAAACCTGTCCGAAAAGGCTTTTCTCCCACTTCATGGGTAGAGATTTCGCCATAATTCTCCAATATTTTTCTTTCCCCTTTTTTTGAAAGCTCGACGATTTTTATTGAAGCTGTTCCAATATCTATTCCCAAAAAACTTTTTGAAGAAGCCCCGAAGGGAAACTTAATCATATCTTTATATATAAAAATAAGCTGCGGACGAGATTAAAACTTTTTCTAATTATAGCATGCTTAAAGAAAACATAAAGAAATTTCTTGCCAAAATGGGAGAGTTTTGTCTCGATCTCTTTTTCCCTCGAATTTGCCTAAATTGTCAGCGAGAGGGAAAGTGGCTTTGCGACGATTGCCTGGCTACTTTAGAAATTCAGAGCAATGTTTTCTGTCCGATTTGTTTAAGAAGAGTTCTGGATTTCAGAACTTGCCCGAGCTGTAAAAACAAAACTAATCTTGCCGGTCTTCTCTGGGCTGCGCCTTATCAAAATTTTCTGGTTAAAAAATTAATCCATCAATTCAAATATGAGCCCTTTATCAAGGAACTCGCTCAATCCTTAGCTTATCTTATCATATCTCATCTGCTTTTAATAGAGATTGAAGCAGGGCGACTCCAAGAATTTGCTCTAGTTTCCATTCCTCTTCATAAAAAAAGAAAGAAATGGCGGGGTTTTGACCAGGCCGAGGAGATTGCAAGAGAAATTTCCAATTATTTTAAAATGCCCATTTTAAATAATGCTTTAATCAGGAGGAAAGAAACCCTGCCGCAGATGGATTTAGAGGGAAAGGACAGAGAGAATATTAAAGGGGCCTTTTTCTGTCAAAAACCGGATTTAATCAAGGGAGGGAAATTTTTCTTGGTTGATGATGTTTATATCAGTGGTTCGACGATGGAAGAAGCCGCCCAGGTTTTGAAAGAAGCGGGGGCTAAAGAGATTTGGGGATTAGTCGTGGCAAGAGGATAAAAATTTAAAATGGAAAATGTAAAATTAAAAACCGAGCTAATCTCGGTTTTTTGTTTTCCGTCTTCGCCAAATCTACGGCGGATAAGGGCGGTGGGGGTGAGATTCGAACCCACGATACCATTTCTGGTATACTGGTTTTCAGGACCCCTTCAACCACTCTCGCACCCCAACAATTTATTTATTTTTTGATGATAAATTCTTTTTCCAAAGCGTCCAATGTATCCACAATGCCCGTGTAAGAAAGTTCGGCGTGTGAAGCCATGGTCGGGCCGATAAAACCCTGGCGCCGCCATTCTTCGGCTTTGCGCTGGATTTTCAGACGAGTAGCGTCCCACGCCACATTGCCGAACATATCAACATACTCTTGGGAGAAGGCGCCATTTTCATCCATAGAAAAAGCCAAAGAAGCCACCAACGGCAAGCAGTACGGCCCGGCTACCGGCGTGTTAATCGCTACCGGCATTAATGGCATCACATGCGAACCCCGCGCGTCACCAGTGACAAAATGGCCGAGCATGAATGGTTCAACCACTTCTTCCGGCGCGGGAAACATACCTTGGGTACGCACAATGGCCACCGGGTCGTCTTTGCCGGTGTATTTGCCGGCGATATTGTGCAGACGGGTGGCTGACACTGAAACAATTTGTTCTTCCGGCGCATAACGCGAATGAATGCTTTCAATGGCAAACCGATCGGGATTTTGCAAAAGCACGGCCACATCCCACAAACGCTCAGGCACTTCAAGTTTAATAGTTCTGTCTCCTTCCTTGCAGTCCATGTCCACAATAGTGAAAACAAAACCTTGATGCATTTTGGGATTAAGCAACAGCCCACCATCGTGCATGGGGTCGCAAAAAACGGAATAGAAAGGATAATTGTAGGAACCGGGGCTGCACTTATCGGCGGTAAAAATCAGGAAAGCTTCGGCCGACCGGTTTTTGTTTTGATTATCGCGTACAAATTCCAATTCGGCCACGGCCCGACGGCGCCTCGGACCGTTCCCGAAGGCGCATCAACCAACAAATCTTGTCCTCGTCCGTAGAGACCGGCTTTTTGAGCCTCGGCGGTCGCCGCCAAAAAACAATTCCACGCAAACTGATGAATATCGGGTGCGTTAATCCCTTGCTGGTGACTCATCATAATAGCAATGTCATCACCAGTATAGGTAGCCAATCCGTCAATGAGTAGTTTTTTGCCGATGGCGTCGGTAATTTGTTTTTTGACCAGCCCCAGCATTTTATCGGATGGCTTGGTATGCCCACCGATGGAACCGACATCTGCTTTAATGACCGAAAGTGTAATTTTTTTCATATTATTTTTATCTAATTATCAATCGGCGGGACACTCGGGTTAAGTACCAATTATTTAAAGACGTTTTGATGGTTTTTAGAAATCACTCTGCCGAGGCACGTGGGTCGGGTCTTGATAAGCACGATAGACATTACATATATGAAAGCGTGGATTAGCTAATACTTATAAAACCATCGCTATATCTTTCTTTAATTTCTATCAAATTATTAACTTTTAAGTTATTTTCTTTTATAAATTTTTCTGCAGAATTAATTAAATCATTACAAAAAGCGTGTAAGTTAAGTACTAATTTTGTCGGTTGAATAACTCCATTATAAGTATTGCCTCCCATATAAATTAAATGCGCCGATTCTTTTTTAGATAAAATTTCAAATTTATCAATTATATCTTTTTTCGATTGTTTTAAAACGCTATCTGTTCCTTCATGTAAAATTGCGCATCGAAAAGCGTAACAATCTTTACCAGACATAAATTTGTTATAATCGGCCGATATATTTTTATCGAACCATTTTTCGTAATCTGCGCCACAGTGTTTACCCATTTTTACAGACAGGCAGATATCAGGTACCGTCAAAATCATAAAGAGTGCGGCATAAAAATTGCCATCGCTCAATGATTTTTCAATTTCTCTAAAAAGATGATCCATAGCTTTATTGATTGAAAAATTAGAGTTCAAACCGCGCGGGTCGCCCTGTTGTTTCGTTAATATGGGTTGCTCCGATAAAAAATTTTCATGGCGGAACATCGTGAAGGATGTTAGAACTATTATCCAACGACAAACTGAGTATATTTACATACCAAATTTAAGGCCACGAACCTAAATTTGTTATATCAGATTTTACCTCACCCTTCAACTTGTTGTTTCTAAAAATAAAAGCCCTCTCGATCGCATTGCGAGACGCAATGAGAGAGAGGGCTTTGTGTCGTCCAAGGGCCGAGAGACCAAGTTCCCAAACAGGAGCCAAATCTCCAAGAGTCCAAGGGCTTTTTTACTTGCGGGGACGAGCAAAGACCCACCGATCGTCAGGATCCCAGAAGGCGCCAGGATGGCCCCAATGGCCGTCGAACCACAGCCCCGAGTCATCACGCCCTACGCTGAACACTCTGAGGGGACCGTTAGAAACGACGACGGGCTCCATTCCTATAGGAAGCCACTCACCATTTGGCTGGTCCTTGTATTGTAACCGTAGCTGGGGGCCAACTTCCGGAGGACAGATGTCAAAGCCGAGCTCTTGAGCCCGCTGGTAGATGTCCTGAAGAGTAGCTCCATTCTTGAAGCCGAGCTCAGCGACCGAGATAACCACGAGGTCAATCTCTGTTTTCTTCTTGGCCGCTTTGAAAGTAGTTTTGCCAAGGATGTCGTTAGCCCATTCGCCAAGGAGGAATCCACCATCCTGGAGGGCTTTGCGGAAGTCGTTGGCAGTCTTAGGGCCTGTGCCGAGCTTGATGGTTTTCCAAATTAGAATTTTTGGCCACGCCTCCTCCTTACGAAGGAAGCGCTTGAAAGCCTCCAGCCACTGAGATCCATCTGCTCCGCTAAGTTTTTCGGCAAAATCCTTGAGTGGTCCGGCCACCACAGCCAGAGCGCTCACACCGAGCATGTCTTTTTTTGACATGGTCAGTTCTCCTTTCTGCTAGCGGGCTACTTCAGTAGTCATAGCCAGCAGACACCGAAAAAATCAGTGGCTTTTGGCTATGACTACTAATTCGCAAGTAAATAATAAAAAGAGCTACTTTATTGTAGTCAAATTATATAATATTTCTTAATTTCCGTCAAGGCGGAGAGGGTGGGATTCGAACCCACGAGGGATATTACTCCCTTAACACATTAGCAGTGTGCCGCTTTAGACCACTCAGCCACCTCTCCTGCTGAGACTCATTTTACTTTAAAAAATTTATTTCGTCAATTGAAAATGAGCAGATTTTGTGCTATTTTGAGTAGTAATTGCCCTATGCTAAAACTTTAAATATTTAAAGTTTTAGCCGGGCTCGACCCCGCTTAGCGAGGTATAGAGCCCCCGTAGCTCAATGGACAGAGTGCGAGTTTGCGGAACTCGACATAGAAGTTCGATTCTTCTCGGGGGCACAATATTTTTATGGACTTACTCACTCCTCTTTCTCAAATTTCTGGCATCGGACCAGTCTCCCAGAAAGGGCTTAAAAAACTCGGGTTGAAAAATATCCGAGATCTTTTTTATCATTTCCCTTATCGCTATGACGATTTTTCAAAAATAATTTCGATTTCCCAGTTAAAATCAAAAACATTCGGCTGCATTCAGGGCAAAATTCTTAAAATAGAAAATAAAAGAATTTTTAAACTAAGACTGACCCTGACCCAGGCAATTGTTGAAGATAAAACCGGGGCAATAAAGGCGGTCTGGTTTAACCAGCCCTATTTGACAGAAACATTGAAAGAAGGAGAAAATGTTTGTTTGGCCGGAAAAGTTAGCACGAGAAAAAATGATTTTTATCTTTCTAATCCCATCTATGAAAAATTTGGCCAGGCCGCTTCCTTGACCCACGTTGGCAGAATTGTCCCCGTCTATCCCGAAACTCGGAAGATTTCTTCAAGATGGTTTCGCTATATTTTAAAGCCCTTGCTTTCGGCTTTCAAAGATAACCTTTCAGACCCGTTGCCGGAAGAAGTTATAAAAAAAGAAAATCTTTTGCCATTTAAAAAAGCTCTCTGGCAGATTCATTTTCCTGATTCGCTAAATCTGGCGAAATCGGCCCAGGAAAGATTTTCTTTCGAGGAACTTTTTTTTATTGAGCTTTCCGTTTTAAGGGAAAGAATAAAAATTTTAAAGGCGAAATCCGTGTCAATTCCGACCGACCTTCCGAAAACTAAAAATTTCGTTGAATCTTTACCCTTCAAGCTCACCGATTCCCAAAGAAAAGCAAGCTGGCAGATATTGAAAGATTTGGAAAAATCGCACCCTATGAACCGGCTTTTGGAGGGAGATGTCGGCTCGGGAAAAACGGTCGTGGCAACAATAGCGGCGTTGAACGCGGCAAAAGCCGGCTATCAAATTGCCATTATGGCGCCGACCGAAATTTTGGCGAAACAGCATTTTCAGGAAATTTCAAAATTATTATTTAAATTTAAATTAAGCATTGCCTTGCTTACGGGAAAAACCGACATCCTGCGCGCTAAAAAACTGAAAAATGAAACTATCGAAATTTCCCGCAAGAAACTTTTGGAAAAAATTCTAACCGGCGATATAGACATTGTCATCGGCACCCACGCCTTGATACAAAAAGAAGTAAAATTTAACAACCTTGCCCTGATAATAATTGACGAACAACACAGGTTCGGCGTTGAGCAAAGAGCTAAACTTTGCAAACAAAAAAATTTCATTCCTCATCTGCTGTCAATGACAGCTACCCCTATCCCCCGAACTTTAGCCCTAACTATTTATGGCGACCTTGATATTTCTCTGATAATAGAATTGCCAAAGGGAAGGAAAAAAATAATTACAAAAATAATTACGCCTGAAGAAAGAGAAGACGCATACAATTTTATAAGGGCACAGGTTGAAGAAGGAAGGCAGGCTTTTGTGATCTGCCCGAGAATTGAAAAAGGGGAAAAGAAATGATAACGGAAAAGATTTTGCCGGCTGGACCGAAGCTAAGGCGGTTGATGAAGAATTTGAGAAATTATCAAAAGAAATTTTCCCCGATTTAAAAGTTGGGAAGCTTCACGGGAAAATGGCTCCAAAAGAAAAAGAAAGAGTAATGAGGAATTTCAAAATGGGAAAAACAGATACTTTGGTTTCAACTTCCGTTGTTGAAGTGGGAATTGACGTTCCCAACGCCACAATAATGATGATCGAAGGAACCGAACATTTCGGACTTGCCCAACTTCATCAATTCAGGGGCAGAGTGGGAAGGTCTATTTTCCAATCTTATTGCTTGTTGTTTACGGAATCATCTTCAAAAAAAACACACCAGAGATTGAAAGCTTTGATAAAATGCGAAGACGGATTTTCGCTATCGCAGGAAGACTTGGAAATCAGAGGCCCGGGAGATTTGTCCGGACAAAGACAATGGGGGCTTCCTGATTTAGCCATGTCTTCTTTAAAAAATATCTTTTTGGTTGAAAAAACCAGAAGAGTGGCCAAAGAAATTTTAGAGAAAGACCCGGGATTAAAAAAATACCCGCTCTTGCGGGCGAGATTGGAGGAATTCCAAAAAAGGATTCACTTGGAGTAACAGTTCACTTCCTGATTTTCTCTGTCGGCCAAAAACCCATGTATTTCCCGAGCAGCCATCTGGCCTGGGCGTCTAAAGCCGGCAAGGAGGTAAAAAATATCATTATTAAGGGCATTAAAAACCACTCAATAACTAAAACAAAATATTTAAAGCGACCATATTCCAACGGCTTGGGAGGCAACAATCTTAAACTAATATAAGCCGACCCCACTAAACCCACCATCGCCAGAGTTAAAAGTTGGCTGGTTATCTTGGGCAAATTATAAGAAATCAAACTTTGGCCGAATTCGTGCCCTCCCAGGAGCAAAGGAAGCCAACCGAGTAAAAAAATGATTATTGAATTTGTCGCCCAAGACCAGTGACCTTCCCAAAGGGTAAAGCCGAGGGAAATTTTTTTTGCAAGGGCGATTTTTTTGTCTTTCAAGAATCCAAACATCATATAAGGGATTTCGCCCGCTCCATAGGCCCATCTTCTCTGTTGTTTGTAAATATTGACCAAGGTGCGCCAGAAAGTTTTCGCCACATTGGCGTCCAAAGAGATTGGATAGTAAAGAGGCTCAACCTGATAATTCCCTTTGTAATGCAAAAAGCACTGCCAAAAAATCCTTGAATCGTCAGAAACTACATTTGTTTGCTTAAAGCCAACTTCAACTAAGGCCTTGAAACTCATTGAATGGGAAGAAAAAGTAATCAGTTTTTCCGGCCGCTCCTGGCACATCATTTGCCAGAAAGTCGAAGAAAAAGCAAAAACCCGGGAAAATATCGGCGCCTGCCAAATATTATTAACGAAAAGAGAAACTGGTTGAAAACTGGTCTGAGTAGGATTTTTAGACGTCAAATAATGATAGGTTAAACAACTAAAATATTTAGGGAAGACATAAGTATCAATATCAAAAGAGGAAACAATAATCTTTTCATAAGGAATCTGTAACTGGTCAATTATCAATTCTTTTACTTTTCTGGCAGCCCAAGCGTCATTTGAGCCGTGACCAGCGATTTCCCCGGGTAAATTTGCCGGATGTTCGGTGATAAAAAGTTTAAAAAAATTATTGCTAAATTCTCTTTCAATTTCTTTAGCTACCATTTGGCCGTGTTCTTTCGCCTTCTCCTCAAATGATAAAACTACAATTATTTTATCTTTTGGATAATCACTTTTTAATACAGCTTTAAATGAATCTCTGGCGATTTCTAATGGTTCTTTATACATTGGAAAAATAATTAAATGATAAATATCTTTCCAATTTTCAATTTTCAATTTGCAATTTTCAATTTGCAATTTATCAAGTTTTTTTATCCAATCAATCTTTTTATATTCTTTCATTTTTTTATAAGTTGATTGGAGATGGAAAGAAAAATAAACGGTCCGGAACAGCCAATAGATAACGAAAAAAATAATAAAGAAGGCCATCCAGACAGGCTTTAACCAGGAGAGTAATATGACTAAAAATATAGTCCCGAAAGAGATAGCCCCGGGTAAAATTTCAAAAAGACGAAAAAGAGCTCGGTCTTTCGAGCTTTTAAAATCAGTGGCTTTGCCCGCTTTTAGATAATTTTCCTCCATATTATTATGTAGCCCCGACGGGATTCGAACCCGTGTTACCAGGATGAAAACCTGGTGTCCTAGACCAGGCTAGACGACAGGGCCATAATCACTGCGGATTTTACCTCAAAAATTGAAAAAAGGCAAATTTCGGATATAATAAAATTAGACGATGAAACTTCCGAAGGTCTACGACCCCAAAAAAGTTGAGGATAAAATCTATCGACTCTGGGAAAAGAGCGGTTTTTTAAACCCTGATAAACTGCCAGGGAAAAGAACTTTTACTATTGTTTTGCCGCCTCCAAATATTACCGGCTCTTTGCATATGGGTCATGCCTTAAATGCTACGGTTCAAGATATTTTAATCCGCTGGAAACGTCTTCAAGGTTATAAAACCCTCTGGCTCCCAGGAACTGACCATGCTGGCATTGCCACCCAAAACGTTGTTGAAAAAGAATTAAAAAAAGAAGGATTGACCCGTTTTGATTTGGGCAGAGAAAAATTTATCGAAAGGGTTTGGCAGTGGAAAGAAAAATACGGGAATATTATTTTGGACCAGTTAAAAAAATTAGGCTGTTCTTTAGATTGGTCAAGAACCAGATTCACCTTAGACAAAGAGTATGTCAAAGCGGTCGAGGCGGCTTTTTCCCATTACCACAAAAAAGGCTGGATTTATCGCGGTAAAAGGGTAATAAACTGGTGCCCGAGATGCGGCAGCTCTATCTCCGACTTAGAATTGGATTATCAGGAAGAGAAAGGAGAACTTTGGTATATTCGTTATCCATCCCAAACTAAAAACTCTATTGTCGTGGCGACGACGAGACCAGAGACAATGCTGGGAGATACGGCCGTGGCTGTTAATCCGAGTGATAAGCGTTATAAAAATTTAATTGGCCAGAAAGTTATTCTACCTCTGGTAAACAGAGAAATTCCGATTATCAGCGACCGATTAGTCGACCCACAATTTGGTACTGGAGCAGTCAAGGTTACTCCGGCCCACGATTTAACTGACTATGAAATTGGCTTGAAACACAATTTAGAAATTATTCAAGTTATTGATGAAAATGGAAGAATCACTCAAGAAGCTCCCCCGCCTTACCGAACTCTTAATGTCAGGGAAGCCCGCCAGAAGGTTATTGAAGATTTAAAAAATCTGGGATTATTAGAAAAAATTGAACCTTATACTCATCAGGTTCCTCATTGCGACCGTTGCAAAACCACTATCGAGTTTATCCCCTCCGAACAATGGTTTTTAAAAATGGAGGAGCGAGAATGGCCAAAGCCCAGGTCAAAAACAGGAAAGTAAAATTTTATCCTAAGCGTTGGGAAAAAGTTTATTTTGATTGGTTAAATAATATCAAGGACTGGTGTATCTCTCGCCAACTTTGGTGGGGTCATAAAATTCCGATTGAAGGAGAAACTGATGTCTTGGATACTTGGTTTTCTGCAGCTCTTTGGCCTTTGGCTACTCTTGGCTGGCCCCAAAAAACAAAAGATTTAAAAAGATTTTATCCAACGAATGTTCTATCAACCGACCGGGGAATTATTAATCTCTGGGTAGCCAGGATGATTTTTTCGGGAATGGAATTTATAGGGAAAACCCCCATTTAAGGATGTTTATATTCACGCTACGGTGCTGACGAAAGAGGGAAAAAGAATGTCAAAGTCTTTGGGCACCGGCATTGACCCGCTCCAATTGATTGAAAAATACGGCGCTGATGCCACCCGTTTTGGAATAGCGTGGCAAATTACAGGCCTACAGGACATTCGTTTCTCAGAAGAAACAATGATCATGGGTCGTAAACTTTGCAATAAAATCTGGAATGCTTCGAGATTTGTTTTGATGCAAAACCCTTCCCAAATTAGCAAGGTAGAGAAAAAAAATTTAACAGGGGCTGATAAAAAAATACTTGAATAAATTAAACAAGATTATTAAATCTGTTGGAAATGATTTGGAGAAATTCAGGTTCGGCCATGCAGCTCAACTCCTTTACAATTTTTTTTGGCATGATTTTTGCGACCACTATATAGAAGAAACGAAGAAGCGAAATGATGAAAAAACAAAAAGAAATCTTCTTTATATATTATTAACCTCTTTAAAACTTTTTCATCCCTTCCTTCCTTTTATTACTGAAGAAATTTATCAGAAATTACCATTGAAAAATAAAAAAAGGTGTTTAATGGTCGAAGACTGGCCTAAATAAAAAATGGTGTTAACTTATTCTCTTTGTATTCTTTTCGCCCTTGCTCCGAGCATTGTCTGGCTTTTGTTTTTTCTCCGAAAAGATTCTCACCCTGAATCAAACCGGATGATTTTGATTGTCTTCCTTCTCGGAATGCTAGTAGCTATCCCGGCCGCCCTGATTGAAGCCGGGGGCTTTCGGCTCCTTCAAAATTTAAGCCTGCCTCCAATTTTATTTTCAATTTTAAGTATCTTTTTATTAGTGGCTCTGGTTGAAGAGGTCTCAAAATATTTAGTAGTTAAGGTAAAAGTTTTAGACCACCCTGAATTTGATGAGCCGGTTGATACCATGCTCTACATGATAATTGCTGCTCTGGGCTTTGGGGCGGTTGAAAATATTTTGATTTTGTCTCCAATTTCCGGGGGCTCTCTGCAGTTTCAATTTTTTGAAACTTTAACCATCAGTTCTTTCCGTTTTGTGGGCGCGACTTTTTTACATGCCCTTTCTTCAGCCACTTTAGGGTATTTCCTGGCCATTTCTTTCCGTAAAAGCGCTGAAAAACTAAAATTATTGACCTTTGGCTTCCTGCTAGCTATTTTCTTGCACGGCCTCTATAATTTCTCTATAATGAAGATAGAGGGAAGCATGAGATTTTTGCTGCCTATAATTATTTTGATCGGCTTGGCCATCTTTGTTTCTCTAGGATTTAAAAGGTTGAAGAAATTAACTAGCGTTTGCAAAATAAAATAATATGGGGTTTTTTGAGAAACTTAAAAAAGGCGTGGGCATTGAGGACGAAGTTGAAACCGAAAAACCGACGAGAAAACGGGAAAGAAAAATTGAGAGAATTGCTCCGACTGAAGAAGAGGAAAAGAAACCTATCTCCGCTAAGGCTACTGAGGGCAAGAAAGAATGGTTTGAGCCAGAAGGACAACTGGCCATTGATGTTTTCCAAACCGACGGAGAGATTTTCATTCAATCAGCCATCGCCGGGGTGAGTGTCGAAAATTTAGATATTGTGATTGAAAACGATGTAGTCATGATAAAGGGAAATCGGGAGAGACCAGTAGATGAAGCCTCCCTCCCTAAAGATTATTTCTATCAAGAATGCTATTGGGGTTCATTTTCCAGGCAGGTGATTTTGCCTGCCGAGGTTGATGGTTCAAGAACTGAAGCTTCAATGAAAGAAGGGATTTTAACTATTAAAATACCGAAAATTGACAAAGAGAAAAAAAGGAAAATACTGGTGAAAGAATAATATCTAGAATTTTTAATTTCTAAATAACCTAATTTCTAAATAAACCCCGCCGCGTCTGACGCGGCGGGGTTTTTGTGCCTCTGGCAGGATTCCCCGCATAAATCCCTTCGGGATTCTACGGGCAGACGAACCTGTTAAAATGTGTCGGAGGAGAGAGTCGAACTCTCACGGGTTGCCCCACTGGGTCCTAAGCCCTGCGCGTCTTCCATTTCGCCACTCCGACAAAAAAGGGGTACGTCTTCCAGCCTGCTCCGTACTGAACTTTGTTCTAGTGCGGGGTTCCGCCACGAGGGCAAATGGCTAAAAACAATACTCAATCACATTATATTGTGATTGAGTAACTTAAAAATGTCAAATTCTAAATGTTTATATTTCTACCCCGAAAATTTTAGCCACCGCCATGACCATTCCTTTGGATAAAGCCCCGATAGCCACTGCCACCAAAGCCCAAAAAAGTTGATTTTTAGCTTTATTAAGTTTTGCCGGATCACCAGAGGCTGTCAGAAAACTGAAACCGGCCAAAATGATAAAAATTACAGCCAAAACTATCAAAGCAGTGAAAAAATAGTTTATTACCTTTTCTACCACGTCAAAAAGCCCTGCCACAGTGGAAATTCCCCCTTCGACTTTCAGTCGTTCCGTCAGGATTCAGCAGATAAAATAATCGTTGGGAAAGTGACTAACGCCAAAAAAGCTGTTAAAATTATTATTTTTTTCATTTTTAAAAACTTCTTAAATGCTAGTTCCCATCAACTTGGCTACCATATAAATTAATCCTTTGGCCAGAGCTCCTACGGCAATAGCTATTAGAGCATAAAGCAACTGGGTCCTGGCTGTCCCGGCTTTCAATGGGTCGCCGCCGGCTGTCAGGAAACCGAAACCAGCTATAATAACCATAATTACGGCAAACACGATTAAGGCAGTGAAAATGTAATTGGTAATAGTATTAATTATCTCCAAAATATCTCCAAAGCTCGTGTATTGTGTGGGCACTGCTAAGCCCGTATCAGTGTCTCCAGCGCCAGAGCTAAAATAGGAGTAAAGGCTAAAATTGAAAGAATGCTTAAGGCAAATAATTTTTTCATAAAATTCTGTGATACTTTTACGTTATGCGAATTATTTCGACCTTTAATTTTTATACACACATCGGCAATAAAAATGTTGTTTCTTTTTCTCCAAGAATTTCTCTTAATATAGATATTAATCCGCTACCAATCAACAAAATACCTAAACCAATCAATGTCCATAAAATAAGATTTTTGGCCGTCTGGAGTTTAGCAGGATCTCCTCCGGCAGTCATAAATAAAAAACCGGCAAAAATGAGGAAAATGGGAGCAATGATTATGCCAACATCAACGAATGAAATCAATAATTTTTCCGATTAACTCTTCAAAAGAATTGACGCCTAAGGGATTGGGGATCGAAACGTTCCTGAGCCAGAAGCTTCGTCGGTGTCGGAGATCTCCATCAGCCAAAACCATATCAGTAATTAAAAAACAGAAAGCTAAGCTCAGAATTCCGATTAAAAAAATTGGAATAAATTTCTTTCTCATTTTATCTTAGAATATATCATTATTTAGAGAAAATCAAGCCCCAATGGAAAGTACTGGCCGGAAATTCTTTTTGGATTTTTAAGCCGGCCTCCTTGGGCTATTTTTTTTACTTCTTCGGCTGAAACCCGGCCGCCAGTCGGCCCCAGGGGCGACCCTTCCAGCCAATCAACTACCAAAATTTGCCCGCCAGGTTTTAAAGTTCTCCCTGCCTCCAAAATAATTTTCTCTTTGTTTTCATTTTGAAATAAAAGATTAGTCAGCAGAACCAAATCCAGGGAATCTGGCTTGAGCCCAGTGTTTTCTCCTACATCAGCTTTTTTTGTCTCAATATTAAAAATATTTTCAATCTCTGCCTTCCCTCTCAAAGCCGAGAGCATCTCTTCTTGGACATCTAGAGCATAGACCTTACCGTTTTTTAATCTTTTGGCCAAAGGGATTGCCCAGCCACCGGAACCCGAACCAAAATCAGCAGCGACCATCCCTTCTTTTATCTCTAATTGATTCAGAACTTCGTTTGGATTCAAAAATCCAGTCATAATTAAAAATTAAATGCAAGTTGCTGAGGCGACCCTATCGCCCTCCTCCAGTCTCATTATCCTGACTCCCTGAGTTGAACGCGATAAAACCGGAATGGAATTGATTTTTGTCCTGATAACCTGACCCCTCTGAGAGATAACAATCAAATCTTCTTCTCCGCCCGACAAAATTTTCGAGGCCGCTAAATCCCCGGTTTTTTCAGTCACTTTGGCAGTTTTAATCCCGGTCCCGCCCCTCCCCTGCAACCTGTATTCTTTTAAATCCGTTCTCTTGCCAAAGCCATTCCCCGTCACCACCAACAAATAGTTCTTTTCTGGTTTCTGGTTTTTGGCTTCTGGCTTTTGGTTTTTAATCACGCCCATTCCCACCAATTCGTCCGACCCTTTTAATCTTATCCCTTTAATTCCGGCTGCTGACCTGCCCATCGCCCTCACTTCTTTTTCTTTAAATCGGACGGCCTGACCTTTCTTTGTCACCAAAATCACCTCATCCTCGCCTGAACTTTTCTGCACTTGTTTTAATAAATCTCCCTTTTTCAAAGTCAGGGCAATCAGGCCTGACCTCCGGACGTTCTCGAATTCGTCCAAAGCGGTTTTCTTAATTATACCATCTTTGGTGACCATAATTAAATATTTCACGCCGGCTTCCATATCCTTTTTCCCTAAAGGCAGAAGATTCAAAATTTTTTCTTCGGAAGAAATCTCCAAAAAATTGAGAAGGCCTCTCCCCCTGGCCACCCTGGCTCCTTCGGGGATCTCGTAAACAAAAGTTTTAAAAGCTTTCCCGGAATCGCTAAAGAAAATCAAGGAATCATGGGTCTGGGCTGGCAGAAAATGCTCGACAATATCGTCTTGGAGGGTTTTCATCCCCAAAATTCCCTTTCCTCCTCTTTTTTGAATTTTATAGGTGGCCGGATTTATTCTCTTGATGTAACCGCCCTGGGTCAAGGTGATAATCGTTTCTTCCTGGGGAATCAAATCTTCTTCAGAAATCTCGCCAATTTTCTGAGAGATTACTTTGGTTCTTCTTTCATCTCCATGTTTTTCTTTTAATTCAATTATTTCTTTTTTAATAACCTCTTTTATTCTCTGAGGACTTTTTAAAATTGCCGCCAGCTCCTTAATCTCTTTTAATTTTTGCTGAAATTCCTCTTCGATTTTTTCTCTTTCCAAACGAGCTAAGGTCTGGAGCTTCATTTCCAAAATGGCATTGGCCTGAATTTGGGTCAGTTTAAATCTTCTTCATTAAATTTTTCTGAGCATCATCCCTGTCTTTCGAGGCCTTAATGGTTTTTATAACCGCGTCAATTTGAGACAGAGCCTTGGCTAATCCTTCCAAAATATGAGCCCTCTCTTTAGCTTTTTCCAACTCATATTGCGTCCGGCGGGAAACAACCTCCTTGCGGTGTAAAATGAAGTAATTTAAAAGTTCTGCCAAGGAAAGAACTTTGGGCTGAAGACCGTCAACCAAGGCCAAAAGATTCAAGTGAAAGCTTTTCTGAAGCTGAGTCCATTTATAAAGACGGTTAAGAACTTTTTGAGGGTAGGCTTCTTTTTGAAGATCCAAAACGATTCTTAACCCCTCCCTGTCTGACTCATCTCGGATATCCTTGATCCCTTCGATTTTTTTCTCTTCCACCAGGGAGGCAATTTCTTCAATTAAAGTTGACTTCTGAATTTGGAACGGAATTTCGGTAATTAAAATTTGGGACTTTCCTTTTTCGGTTTCAATTACTTCTGTCTTGCCTCGAGTTAAAATTGGTCCTTTCCCCTGAGAATAAGCAGCGATTATTTCTTTTAAATTATAAATTTGGCCGCCGGTAGGAAAATCTGGCCCTTTAACAAATTTGAAAAGGTCTTCGGTAGTCGTCTTGGGATGGTCAATTAAATAAATCAGGGCGTCAGAAATCTCTGATAAATTATGGGGAGGAATATTCGTAGCCATACCCACGGCAATCCCTAAAGAGCCGTTCAGTAAAAGCTGGGGTAAGGGAGAAGGCAAAACGTTCGGTTCTTTTCTCGTGCCGTCGTAATTATCTACAAAATCAACCGTATTTTTTTCAATATCTCTAAGCATCTCCTCGCCAACTTTGGAAAGCCGGGCCTCCGTATATCTCATGGCGGCTGGCGGATCACCGTCAATACTGAACCGAAATTCCCTTGGCCGTCAACCAAGGGATATCTCAGAGAAAATCCCTGAGCCATTCTGCTCAGGGCATCATAAACAGGGATATCGCCGTGAGGATGAAATTTGCCCAGAACCTCTCCTACGGCTGTGGCTGATTTTCGGTGTTTAGCGACCGCAGTCAATCCCATTTCATGCATAGCATACAAAATTCTCCTATGAACTGGTTTCAGTCCATCTCGAACGTCAGGCAAGGCTCGGGAAACAATTACCGACATGGCATAATCAAGATAGCTGTCGGTCATTTCCTCCGTAATTTCCCTGGGTTTGATGTAGCCTATTTCCGTATTTACCCTATCACCTTTTGAAGAAAGTGAAGGGTTTAATTTTCGAGGATTTCTTTGATTACATTAAAAATCGCGAAATTAATTGACTATTCTTCGCCCCCTGTTTGTTGTTCTTGCTGCTCTTGAATTTCTTTCATTATTTTTTCCAATTCGTCCGTTTGGGGCATTTCCGGCTTGGGGATATTCTCTATCTCCTCTTTCAAAGAAGGTATTTTAAATTCTTCAATAAACTTTTCTTTTTGAAAATTTTTAATACTTCGACCAATGTTTTTAACGTAAAAGATAGAAAGACAAATTCCCAAAACCAAGATTATCGCCCAGAGGATTATTTTTCTTTTTTTCTCTGGCAATCCCTGAATTTTTTTGATAAAATCTTTCATCTTAAGGATTCAAGACCACTATTTCCATCTCTTCCCGAGGAAGTTCTTTTTGTTTGATTGAAAGCTTACCCAAAGATTCTATTTCTTTTTTACCCATCACTTTTAAAAATTTTTCTATTCCCTCCAATTTAATTTTCAGTTTCGGTAAGCTATAGTGCATGGGAATAACAATTTTCGGCTCAATCTGGCTGATAATTTTTGAAGCACCTTCCCCGTCAATCGTATAAATTCCCCCCACCGGAACCATTAAAATATCGATCTCTCCCAAGGCCTGGAGCTGTTGTTCGGTAAGCTCGCTTTGCCCCAAATCGCCAAGATGACACAGCCTTATCTCTTCAGCCTCAATGGTATAACAGGTATTTTCCCCTTGGGATTTCCCTTTCGCTTTATCGTGAAAGGCCGGGATCCCCTGAATAAAAATATCTTCAGCTTCGTATTCTCCGGGACCGGAAATTAAAAAAGGATTGCCGCCGACTGCTTTGACGTTATTATGATCATGATGACTGTGGGTCACCAATAAAATATCGGCTTCAAGTTTGGGAACCCTAAGGCCTAAGGTTTCATCAAAAGGATCAATAACGATTGTTCTTTGGCCATTTTTGGCCTGATTGACTGTTATCTGAAAGCACGATTGTCCATGCCAAATAATTTGCATACCCTTTTATTTTATCATAAACTATTTCAGGATTCAATCCTTGTTTTTGAAAAAATTATATGCTATATTAATCATTGCTTATGCTATATTGATTATTGCTTAGCTATATTAATCATTGTTATGGAAGAGACATTGGAAAAGGAAAATTCAATAAGGACCTCCGAGGATTGGCGAAATTATTGAAGGAAAAATTATTGGCAAAGAAAAAGGAGCTCTTTTTTTGGATTTGGGAGCTTATGGAACGGGAATAATTTATGGCAGAGAGTTTTATGAGGCGAGAGGTGAATTAAAAGATATGAAGGTTGAAGATAAAATTTTCGCTAAAGTAATTGATTTGGATAATGAAGAAGGTTATGTTGAAATGTCGGTAAAAGAGGCGGGGGAAGTTTTGGCCTGGGAAACTCTAAGACAGAAGAAAGAAAGCGGCGAACCTTTAACTATTAAAGTTTTAGGGGCCAACAAAGGAGGGTTATTGGCCGAGGTTCTGAGAATCCCTGCTTTCTTGCCCGTCTCTCAATTATCGCCCGAACATTATCCCCGAGTTGAAGGTGGAGATACCTCCAAAATTTTACGGGAACTCCAAAATTTTATTGGCAAAGATTTAGAAGTAAAGGTTTTTGATTTCTCTCAAAAGGAAGGGAAATTAATTTTATCTGAAAAGGCCAAAGAAACGGAGAAAATAAAAGAAATTTTAAAAAATTATAAAGCGGGTGATGTGGTTGAAGGAGAAATTTCAGGCATCACCAATTTCGGAGCTTTCCTAAAATTCGGTAAGGAAAACTTGGAAGGCTTAATCCATATTTCCGAACTGGATTGGAAAATTATTGAAGACCCCTCGGAAGTCGTAAAAGTTGGAGAAAAAGTTAAGGCAAAAATTATTGATATTTCCAATGAGAAAGTTTCTCTGTCTTTGAAAGCCCTCAAAAAAGACCCTTGGCAAGACATTGAAAAAAAATACAAGAAAGGAAGCTCTGTCAAAGGCGAAGCAACTAAATTCAATCCTTTTGGCGCTTTTATCCAAATCACTCCTAAAATCCAGGGGTTAATTCATATTTCCGAATTCGGCACTCAAAAGAAAATGGAAGAAACTCTAAAAATCGGCCAGAAATACGATTTCGAAATTTTACTCATCGACCCAAAAGAGCACCGGATGACGTTGAAGTTAGCGGAGTAGAAAACAGTAACCACTGATTAACTAAAATCTGTCTATCTTGACAGATTTTTAATTTTGATGTATAATTCTAGATTAGAGTAACCATTGCTCTTTTCAGAAATATATAAAGGATAGGAAATCTAAGGGAAAAAGGAGTAAAGATGAACAAACAGAATAGCCAAAACGGTCAGCAACAATTGCTGGTTCCCTGTCCTCTTTGTGAGGATACCAAGAAAAAGGGATGGGCGGTCTGTGCCAAGTGTCACGATATCTTTGTCAAGGAAGCCACTTCCCTTGTACTCAAGGAGCAAGACGCTCCATCAAAGGAAGATTGGCTCATCCAAAGACTCCAATTAGCGCTTCCCGGCTTGGAAAAAACCCTTCAGAAAACCGAAGAGGAACTCGAGGGCGCTAAGAGGATCAAGGACATTTATCTCAATAAGTTTATCGCCGACAAAATAGCGGGCCAGATCTCTCCATCCTGATGTTGCAGCCGAAGTGCGAAAGAGACTAATTGAAGAACAAGATGACATCGCCTGGAGGGCGGCAGGGGGCCCGACTGCTTTCTGGAAAACCAAAGTGGCTGGAGCGAGACTTCAGGAAGCGAAACGCCTCTTGAAGGAATTAACCCAGAAGAAGGTCAATGGTGTAGCCGCGACCACCGCCCAAATACCGACCATGGAAGTCCACGAAACGCAAGAGGTAACCAAACAATAATCCTATTCTTTATTACCTAGCCCCGTAAGGCGATCTTACGGGGCATTTTTTATCCTTGAAATTAGAAAAATTTTTTGTTATACTAAAAGAGTCTAGATGAAAAACTTGTTTAAAAATTTGGTTTTTATCGTTTTGATTTTTCTGATAGTTTCGGGGGTTTTTACTTTGTTCAAAGGAACATCTGAAAAGGAAAAGGAAATCTCTTTGTCCCAGTTGGTTCAAGAAATAAATCAGGAAAAAATCAAACAAATCACTGTTTCTGGTAATGACCTCTCAATAATTTATCAAGATGATTCAAAAGCCCTCTCCCGAAAAGAAACCGAAGCCGCTTTATCTGAATCGTTAGCGAATTATGGAGTAGATAAAACCAAATTGGCTAAAGTTGTCATTGAAACAAAAGAAACGGACGATATCTGGAGTTGGTTAGGGCCGGTTTTGTTTTCAGTTTTGCCCCTTTTGCTTTTTGTTTTCTTTTTCTGGTTCATTTTACGCCAGGCGAGAAGCGGTGTTGGCCAGGCCTTTGATTTTACCAAAGCCAGAGCCAGATTATTCGGCGCCGAAGGCCATCCCAAAGAGAAAGTCACCTTTGATGATGTAGCCGGATTAAAAGAAGCGAAAGAGGAATTGAAAGAAATTGTAGATTTTTTACAAAATCCAAAAAAATATTTACAAATGGGGGCAAAAATCCCGAGAGGGGTTTTATTAATAGGGGCTCCGGGCACAGGCAAAACTTTACTTGCCAAAGCCGTATCTTCTGAAGCCGGCGTCCCCTTTTTCTCAATTTCTGGGTCTGAATTTATAGAGTTATTTGTCGGCGTGGGAGCCAGTCGAGTAAGAAACCTTTTTGACGAAGCCAGAAAGGCCGGTAAGGCGATAATCTTTATTGATGAGATTGATAGCATCGGAAAAATAAGAGGGGTGGGCGTCACCGGTGGGCATGAAGAAAGAGAGCAGACCCTGAACCAAATTTTGGCTGAAATGGATGGCATCGGCAGAGAAGAAGGACTAATCATTATGGGAGCGACGAATAGACCGGAATATTTGGACCCTGCCCTTCTGAGACCTGGCCGATTTGACAGAAGAATAGTTTTAGACCTGCCCGACATCAAGGACCGAGAAGACATTTTAAAAATCCACTGCCAAGGAAAGCCCTTGGCCTTAAACGTTAACTTGAAGGAGATTGCCGAAAGAACGCCGGGATTCTCTGGAGCCGATTTGGCTAATTTAGTTAACGAAGCCGCAATTTTCGCAGCCAGAAGGGGAAAATCACAAGTTTATCAGGAAGAACTTTTAGAATCGATTGAGAAAGTTTTATTGGGACCTGAACGGAAATCGCATATTTTATCAAAAAAAGAAAAAGAAATTACTGCTTATCATGAAGTAGGACATGCCTTGGTTTCTTCTTTCTTGCCGGAAGCCGAACCGGTGAGAAAAATCTCTATTATCGCCCGGGGAATGGCGGCCGGCTACACCCTCAAGATGCCGACCGAAGAAAGAAAGCTTAAAACAAAAACAGAATTTTTGACCGAGATGGCGACTTTATTAGGGGGGTATTGCGCAGAAAGATTAAAATTCGGGGAACTTACTACCGGCGCCGGCAATGACCTGAAAAGGGCTTCAGAATTGGCCAGAAAATTAGTCAAAGAATATGGCATGTCTTCTTTGGGCCCAGTTTCTTTTGGCGAAAGGGAAGAATTAATATTTTTAGGAAACGAGCTCGCTGAAGAAAGAAATTACTCTGAAGAGGTAGCGGCAAAAATTGACAAAGAGGTTGCTTCTTTTATAGCCAACGCCCAAAAAACCGCTAATAAAGTTTTGATAAACAGAAAAAAACTTTTAGAAAAAATCGCCCAAAGACTGATCGAGAAAGAAACCATTGAAAGAGAGGAATTCGAAAGTTTGATTGGAATCAGAAAAAGAGAGAGTAAAACTCTCTCTAAAGCAGGGAAATCTTTTAAAATCAGGAGAATTGAAGTAGAATAGTATTAAAATCCCTGTACTTCTTGGTAGAACGCAACTCTTATAATTCGAGCGAGGCGAGAAATATCTGAAAGCATATCTGTAAAAGATATTAAGGGGGCGTGTAGCTCAGTGGTAGAGCACAACTCTTATATCCAGTTAAATATTTTTAGAGAGCGCGTATAGTTCAGTGGTTAGAACGCCACTCTTATAAAGTGGAAGTCCCTGGTTCGAGTCCATGTGCGCGCACCAAAAATGTTTTACTGGCATATATGTTCGCCGAAAGCGAAATATAAAGTTGGGGTCGAAGGTTCGATCCCTTCCACGCCCACCAGGGGCGTATAGCTCAGTTGGTTAAAATACACTAAAATTGTGGATGAGTTCCTTGTCAATTAGTACTACTGATGATATAATGGATACATGAAATCGAGATGGTGCGAATTAAAAGACCTGATGCTATAAAGCTTCGCAAAAATGGTTTTTCTATCGGTAAAATTGAACGTCGTTTAGAAATTCCCCGTTCTACTCTTAGCGGTTGGCTAAAAAATATTAAGCTTTCACAAGAACAGAAAGAAAAATTATTACAAGATTGGAAAAATGCGTTAGTAAAAGCACGTAAAAAAGCAGTCCTTTGGCATAATGCTCAAAAAAAGAAAAGGTTGGAAGAAGCGAAAAGGGAGGCTTTAAAAACATTAGAGAAAATTAACGTTAATGACCTGAATATTATTGAATTGGCTTTGGCAATGCTTTACTTAGGAGAAGGAGCAAAAACAACAGATCAAACTGCCCTTGGTAGTTCTGACCCATTAATACTAAGATTCTTCTTAGCAATCGTAAGGGGAGTTTATAATTTAGATATAGAAAAAATACGCTGCGAATTAAATTTAAGAGCTGACCAAGACCCAGAAGAGATGAAACGCTTTTGGGCTAAAACGCTTAAATTACCGTTAGTTAACTTTAAATATGTTAATATCGACCAGAGAACAAAAGGATCTAAGACATACCCCGATTACAAGGGCGTGTGCCACATAAAATGCGGGAATGTAGCAATTCAAAGAAAATTAATACATATTAGTAACTTATTTTGTAAAAAAATAATAATAAATAATTTGGGCACTTGGCGCAGTGGTTAGCGCGCACTTTGACATTGCAGAGGTCACAGGTTCAAATCCGGTAGTGCCCATATGGAGCAAAATCATTTACGAAGATGAAGATTTACTGGTGATTGATAAGCCGGCCGGGGTAAATTCCGATGATTTTGAGAAAAGGGTTCATCGCTTAGACAAAGACACTTCAGGAATATTTCTGGTGGCCAAGAACGATAGGGCTTTAGATTTCTTACAAAAACAATTCAAGGAGAGGAAGGTCAAAAAGAATTATCTTGCCTTAGTGGTCGGCAATCTCAAAGATGAAGAAGGATTGATTGAGACTCTGATTGGTCGCTCCCCAGGTGACAAAAGAAAACAAAAAGTTTATTTACCTCAAGAACCAGCAGCTCAAGGTAAAAGAGAAGCGGTTACCAGATACAAAGTATTGCAAAGATTCAAAAACTATACTCGGGAGATAATTTCTTGCCAAAGGCTCAAAATTATGATTTGATTGAGGTTGAGCCCAAAACCGGCCGAAAACATCAAATCAGAACCCAACTTGCCTGGCTCAGCCATCCAATCGCCGGAGATAAATTATACAGCTTTAAAAATCAACCCTGTCCTCAAGGATTAAAAAGGCAATTTTTACACGCTAGCTATCTGAAAATAAACTTGCCGGACGGCTCAGAAAAAGAATTCAGGTCGGAATTGCCAGAAGATTTAAAAAAAGTTATAGAAAACCTTACCAAATCTCAAATATGACAAACAAACTTGACGCTTTTAATCAATCTCAATTAAAAAAAGACTTGCCGGACATCCGTCCAGGCGATAATGTTCGGGTTTATCAAAAGATTAAAGACCTGTCTTCTCCCTCTAAATCCTCTCGCGCCAAAAGCTCGGATTCTTCGGAAAATAAGCAGAAAACTCAATCTTTTGAAGGGCTGGTTATCGCCCGAAAACATGGCCAGGGAATTTCTTCAACGATCACGGTAAGAAAGTTAATCTCGGGGATTAACGTAGAAAGAATTTTCCCTCTTCATTCTCCGACAATCGAAAAAATAGATATCATCAAAAGAGGGAAAGTTAGAAGAGCAAAACTTTATTATTTAAGGAAATCTAAGGGAAGAAAAACAAGATTAAAGAAAAGGGAGGTTATTGAACGAGAAACTAAAGAATCTCCAGAAGAAAACAAGTAAATGTGGATGGTGAAATTAATAATGGGCGCGGGTGCTGTAATCGGTAGCCAGGCTAGCTTGAGGTGCTAGTGCCGCAAGGCGTGGAGGTTCGAGTCCTCTCCCGCGCACCAAAAGGGGCGCGTAGCTCAGTTGGTTAGAGCGTCTCGTTTACACCGAGAAGGCCTCCTGTTCGAGTCAGGACGCGCCCACTTGCCCTATACCCATATGGGTCGGGCTCGACCCCGCTATAACGGGGAATAGAGCCGCGATAGCTCAGGTAGTAGAGCACAGCTCTGAAAAAGCTGGGGTCGCCAGTGCAAGTCTGGCTCGCGGCACCCTTCGACTCGCTTCGCTCGCTCAGGGCAAGCCCTAATTTGAGAGGGGCGAGTCGAAGGGTGTCCTGAGTTTATCGAAGGACATCACAGGCGGGTGTCGTATAACGGCTATTATATTACCTTGCCAAGGTAAAGACGGCGGTTCAACTCCGCTCACCCGCTCCAATTAGCCCTTCACCTTGCTTGCAAGAAGAAGGGCTTGACAGCCCCTGTGGATTTGCTAATATGGTAGAACCCCCGTAAGGGGGTTTTAAGATGCCTACAAACTCTAAAAAGCTCCCTCTTTTTAGAAAAAGAGTGGAGCTATACGCCCTAATTCCCTTAGTTTTGGTTGGCTTAACTGGAATTTTGCCCTTTTTTGAGACTAAAACGCCAGCAGCTGAGGCGGATTTTGAGACGCTTCCTAATGAGAACCTGGATGTCTCCCAGTTTTCAGCTATTCAGGAAAACGCTCTTCTGCCGATCCCTAATCCTCTGGAGCACCAGGATAACTTTGTCGTCGCTGAACAAATTGAGGTAATCGTCACCGCTTACTCTTCTACGGTCTGGCAAACCGACAGTCATCCTTATCTTACCGCTGCCGGAACCTTAGTCAGAGATGGAGTGGTGGCTAATAATCTTCTGCCTTTCGGAACAAAAATCCGGCTTCCAGGAATTTATGGCGACAAAATTTTTGTAATCGAAGATAGAATGAATTCAAGAAAAGGTAATTATCAGATTGATATTTGGTTCCCTTCTTATTGGGAAGCCAAGAACTTTGGGGCAAAATCAACTATAATGGAAATCGTTGAAGAAGAATAACTTTCAAAAAACCGCCCCGCTATAAGCGGGGCGGTTTTTGTTTGGCGGCAATTTATTCTAAAAACTAAGGATGGAAAGCATTTAATTGAAGGATTCTGCTTTTACTTTTTACCCCATTAGAAATCCTATTAATATTAGAATAGAAAAGACAATAAATAGTATCTCAATAATAGAAATCTTTGAAACGCTAGCCCTGTTTCCTGTTTTAACATCTAAATACTGATTAAATTCATTTTGGGTTACGGCTGGGTATATAAAACCCTTAGTAAAGATAGCTAAAACTAACATCCAGCCAGGAGAAATTGGAGATTCAATATCGGCTTCTTCTTGTAATCGAGAGATATCATCAATGAGATAATAAATCATAAACCAACCTAAAATCGGCACAAATAGACCCAGCGTCCTCAAGCTGGGACTATAATCCTCTTTTAAGAAATCTTTCACTAACTTCGAGGTAATGTAATACCAATAAATCTGATAAAAACCGGAACTAAAAATAGAAAACAAAAGAACCCGAAGCCAGCCCTTCTTTATGTTTAATTTAAGAAGTTCTTCTTGAAGTTGTTTACCACAATTTCTACAAAATATCGCACCGAGTAAAATTGGTGCTCCGCAATACTTGCAATGCATAATATTTTGCTTATTTATAATTTAATTTTAGTTATTGTTCTTTGCTACTGTTAGAAACAACAATCAGTTAAAGTCGGGATAGCATCAGAACATTTAAAACTTCCACGATGCGACGCAGTATAATATCCCCCTTTTTCAAGGCTAGCATAAACACAGAATTTTTTAGGATCACTAGTGTTATTAATCCAAATATAAATATTATCTTTCGGGTCATTTGGAGTTTTTGTCATATAGGATCCAATCCTTGAAGGATAGTTAACAGATGTATAATAAGCGTCGTTTTCGCCATAATAAATTTCCTGGGCAGTACTTATCATGCGCATGTCTGCTTGCCTAGCTACATCTCTAGCCGCTTCTCTTGCTCCATTCATAGAAACTAAAACAATGGAGGTAAAAATTCCAATAGGTATGATACCCACAACAACAGCTATTATTATAATAGGAACTACTGATCTTTTTTTCTTCGGTTTAGGGGGAGCCTGAAAAGATTCTGCGCTTACCGGAGTTACTGATATTCCACATTTAGGACAAAATTGAGTTCCTTCTTCTAATTTTGTCCCACATTTTTCACAATACATAATTTTTTATGACTTTGTTTTTACCTCGACCTTTATGAAAATTTTTCTTTTACTAAGTATGGTTCGAGCCGATGTTTTTATCGGAGTTCTTTGGCGGCTTTTTAAACGAGAACTTTTTGATTTAATTGCCAACCGATCTTTGAGGGATAGTTCTGTTTAATATAATCGCGCCGTTTAATTAATTTCCATTTCTCAAAAATTTTTCGCTTGCGAGAAAGATATAATGTTGGATTATTTCTATACATAAAACTGGCTAGTTTCTCGCAATCATCGATATAGAAACAAATATTATATAAAGGAACTTTTTTATTTTTTGAATGAAATCTATGAACAGCTTTACATTGGATACCGATGGTTTCGCAGAGCTGTTTGTTAAATTCTGTAATGAAAGATAAATTAGGACTTACAAATCCTGCTTTAATCTGTGGTGTACCGTTAACTTTGTAGATATAAACTGTTCCATCTCCGTCAAAAAATCCTCGAGTAAAATCGGGAAAAAACTTCTTGGGAATTTTTAAGAAATCTGAATTATAATTTTTCTTAGAAGATACTCCTAAACTTATTAAATCTTCACAAATTTCTCTGTTTGAAATCTGAATTTGGGAATAAGGCATCCTTTGGGAATTGTATTTTGTACTTATACAGCAATCTGGACTTAAATTTTTTCCCATCTTTAATAAATTATCTTTATCTTTAGAAGTTATATTTAGAGTATAACTATTTTTTCGGTTTTTTCTCTTATAAATACAACCGTCGGCGACGATATAGCCTAAAATATAACCCATTTGAGGGGTCCAGTTTTTAAAGAAATCTGAATTAACTTTCTTGAAAATTCTTGGTTTTGTCGATAAAGCCATAGGGTGCCGGGGGAGGGAGTCGAACCCTCATGAGCTTTCGCTCGACAGATTTTAAGTCTGTTTCGGCTACCATTACGACACCCCGGCAGACTTTTAAGGCCTGGGTGGGAATTGCACCCACGTATAACGGTTTTGCAGACCGTTGCCTTAGCTACTTGGCTACCAGGCCCTCCTAAATTTTTGAATTAAGTCAAATTGATGAAAATTTGTGAAGCTTTTCAAAAACTTGGGAGGGCAGGCCATTTTTAACTGATTAGATTATATACTCTCTTTATAACTTCTTCAATGCTCCCTTCCTGCTTAAAACCAGCGGCATAGGAATGACCGTTGCCGCCCATGGCCTTGGCTATTTCGTCAATCTTTTTCCCCTTATATGGCTCTGAACGAAGAGATCCCTTTATTTTCCCTTTTTCATATTCAACCAGAAAAAGAGACACGGAAGCTCCAGAAATCGTTGAAATCAAGCTAGAAGCTCCGTTTAAATCAGAAAGGGAAACCTGATGTTTCTTTAAATCATCAAAAGAAATCCAGCTAAAAGCAAATTTATTTTCAAAATCAAGAGTAACCCTGGAAAGAGCTTCTGCCCAAATTTTTGAAGCGGCCAGGGATTTGCCCGATGTCAAAACCTGGCGCGAAATCAGTTCTAAGGGAGCACCGAGGGAAATTAAATGCGAAGCATATCTCTAAGGTCTGGGGAGAGGTGGAAACGTGTTTGAACCCGCCCGTATCAGAGATAATTCCAGCCAATAGACAGGTGGCAATCTCTTTATCAATTTCTAATCCCGACTCAGTAAGCCATAAATAAATAATTTCGGCAGTTGAGGAAAGTTCAGGATTTATAATTTTTATATTACCCTTTTGTTCGCTTGCCAAATGATGGTCGAGGGTAATAATTTTTTTTTCAGAAAAGTTTTGAGGCAATTTTAATCTTTCGAAATCTCCATAATCAAGACAGACGAGAAGGTCAAAGTCAAAAGAGGGAATTTCTTTTTTAAGTTTCTCGAAGCCCGGCAAAAAACTTAGATATTGGGGGGCCTCATCTGGTAAGTAAATAAAATTTTTAAAATTTTGCCTATCTAAGGCAAAGCTCATCGCCAAAATAGAACCTACGGCATCGGCATCCGGGCTTTCATGAGAGGTAATAAAAATGTTTTGGGCCCCCTTTAATAGTTCGTTAACTCTCTGAAATTGTTCTGAAATTCTGTTAGACATCTTTAATTTTTCCTAAAAGCTCTTCAATCCTAGCCGCTTCTTGCACTTCTTTTTCGTCAATAAATTTTAATTTCGGTATAGGCCTCATTTTGAGAAGTTTATTAATTTTTTGCTGAAGATTGTAAATCTGGCGGTTTAAAATTTTGACCACTCCCGCTCTTTGGTTTTCCGGAAGAACAGAAATCCAAACCTTAGACTCTTTCAGACCGCTCAAAGTCTCAACTCTGGTCACGGTAACTAAAGCATCTTCAGGGAAATCAACCTCTCGCAGGATAATTTTTGATATTTCCCTTTTTAAAAGCTCGTTAACTCGTTGGAGGCGCTTTGACATAAAATTAAAGCTCGCCTTTTTTTCTTTCCTCTTGATAAATGACTAACACGTCTCCTTCTTCGACATTTCCTTCTCCTTGGTATAAAAGACCGCATTCCTCTCCCCTCAAAGCTTTTTCTGCGTCTTTTTTATTTTTCTGAAGATTAACCAGTTTTCCTTCACCAACTTTTTCCTCTCCCCTAAAGACTTCTATCCTAGCCCCTGATTTTACTTCCCCTTCAATAACTTTTCCGCCGATGACTTGCCGATTTGCCTCTCGTTTAAAAATAGCTAAAATTTTTACCTTCCCCATCGTTGTTTTAATAATTTCTGGCTCAACTAACTTTTCCATTAAGGTTCTTAACGCTTGAACAAGGTCATAAATCACGTCAAAGGCCAAAAGCCCAACCTTTAGTTTCTCTTTAACTTCTACAGCAATAGGGCTTACTTTCACCCTAAATCCTAAAATTTTGGCTTTGGCAGAGCTAGCCAACCTCACGTCCGATTCATTTATTTCTCCCACTTCTTTTTTCAAAATTCTCAAAACAACTTTTTCCTGCGGCAGGCCCTCTAAAACGTTTTCAATCGCTTCCAGGGAGCCCAAAACATCTGCCTTTAAAATTAAATTAAGAACCTTTTGGTCGGGCCCGATCACCAGCACCTCTCCTCCACCAGCCTTTCTTTCTTTCTTCTCAATATATTTTTGAGCGTCATTAATGTCAGAAAAAACCTTAAATTTTTCTCCTACTTGAGGCACTTTTTCAAAGCCCAAAACGACTACGGGCTGGGAAGGAAACGCTTTTTTAATTGAAATTCCCTGAAAATTCTCTAAAGATTTGACCTTGCCGATGGCTGAAGCTGTTCCGATTATATCTGAAGCATTCAAAACTCCATCTCTTAAAAGCAGGGTGGCGGTTGGCCCTCGCAGAGCATCTAAATAGTATTCAACTACCAAACCTTCGGCTGGCTTTGAAACATCTCCTTCTAATTTTTCCATTTCCGCTACTAAAATTATCAATTCTAATAAATCTTCTGTCCCCTGGCCAGTTTTAGCCGAAACCTCAACCGAGGGGATTTTGCCGCCTAATTTTTCGACCAAAACATCATTTTCGGCCAATTCCCTTTTCACTTTTTCCGGATTAGCTTCGGTCTTGTCAATTTTATTTATAGCGACAATCATGGGGATGCCGGCTTTCTTGATATGGGAGATTGCCTCTTTTGTCTGCGGTTTTACTCCTTCTTCAGCTGCCACCACCAAAATGGCGATGTCGGCCACTTTTGCCCCCCTGCCTCGCATGGCTGAAAAGGCCTCGTGGCCAGGAGTATCAATAAAAGTAATTTTTTTGCCGTTTTTTTCAACTTCATAAGCCCCGATGTGCTGGGTGATCCCCCCTTTTTCCTTTTCAGCTACTTTTGTTTTTCGGATATAATCTAGAATTGTCGTTTTCCCATGGTCAACATGACCCAAAACCACAACTACTGGCGGTCTAGAAATTAAATTCAAATTTTTTGCATCTTTTTTAATCATGTTTAAATTAAGAGTTTTTTGCTTTTCCAACCGCTTCTTTTTCTTCTTCAGATAAAGGGTATTCAGAATTGCCTTCTTTTATAGGCTTAGCATAAACCCTCATTCCTTCTCGGCTATAAAGGCTGGTCAGAACAAAACCATTGTCTTTGGCATCGAGCAAAGAGATGGAAAAACTCTGGTCCCCGCCAGCATCCTTGAAAGGGTTATACCTTATCACGCCAATTTTCTGAAAACTTTTTTGAGAAATTTCGTCCAATTTAGAAACCTCTTCAAAAATTTTCTTGATATCTTTGTCCTGCTTCTTTAATTTCTTCAGTTGCTCGGCTATCACCCCTTCTAAATCTTTCGCCTGAGAGCCTTTGAAGAAAAGGTCTAATCTTCTTTTCAATCGGAGAAGATAAAAAGCGACTAAAATAATGAAGAGAAATAATACGCCTGCAATTATGAAAAAAAATAAGTTTTGCATATTACGATATTGAGAAAAAATCGAGGTCTTAGATTTTAAAAATTAATAATTATCGCGGTAAAAATTTTCTTTCGTATTATTTAACGCCCTTGCTTTTAACGGGATAGATTTTAAAAATTAATTTTATCGCGGTGGGGGTGAGATTCGAACTCACGACCCCGTTTCCGGAGTACCGCATTTCGAGTGCGGCCTATTCAACCACTCTAGCACCCCACCGAAAAGAAATCATCCTTTAAAATATCATTTTAAATCATAAAAATCAATCCGTTCGATAAACTCAGGATTGATGCTGAATTTATTGAAGCATCATTAAAAGCCTCATCATGAGGCTTTTAATATAGTGGACTTCGCATGTAAGTTATAACAGCAATAGTACAGCCACAACCACGATGGCAAAAAAAGTGAGCCACGCTAAAGTAGCAAAAAGCAAGGTGAAAGCCTCTTTTTTAAGACCGTTCAAATAAAAATGAATGGGCTTGCCTAAAACTAACAGACCCGTTATGGACGCCGATATAACAAACAAAAGTAATAGAAAAAGCGGCATAAGGAAATTAGACGCTTTGCCGAAAATAACTTCTCCATTAAAAAGCATCCAGGCCACAGCAGACGTATATACAAGAACGCCTAACGCATTTATTAAACTTTTAAAAAGGTATTCTGATTTTTTCATAGATTTTATATAGGTATAAGCTTATCGTGGATTTGGTGGACCCGACCGGACTCGAACCGGTGACCTCTTCAATGCCATTGAAGCGCTCTACCAACTAAGCTACGGGCCCTTAAATTTTCAATGCCCTTGGAGGGAATCGAACCCCCAATCTTTCCCTTAGGACGGGACTGCTTTATCCATTAAGCGACAAGGGCAAAGTTTTGATTGGGTGACCTAGGAGATTCGAACTCCTCCTGAGAGTGCCACAGACTCTCGTGCTAGACCACTACACTAAGGCCACCATAAAATTATAAACAGTTGCTTGCCCCTTAGAATTCCGAATGAGTTTTTACGGGGAGATACAGCCACTATGCCCCCACCAGGAGTCGAACCTAGATCTTAGCCTTAGAAGGGCTCTGCTCTGTCCATTGAGCTATGGGGGCGAGATTTAACCTGTCAATTATGACAGGAAATTTAGCCTCTGAATTATAGCAAAAAAGAATCGTTTATTCAATAACCGGCTTACTGGGCCAGTTCCTTTTTGAATTCATCCAGTAATTTTATATTTTGGTCATAAAATCCTTGATAATCTTCGGCACTTCCCAATCCTTTGCCTTTCCAAGCTTTTGCCCTTTCATTTATTAAAGGAAGATCGCCTCCCTTGATTGTATAAAATTCGTAAAGGGTGGCTGCTTTTTTCAGTTCTTCAATTTTCTCCTTAGTTAAGGTTTCTTCTTCACTCGCCTTCCCTGATTCCGGAGAAATAACGGAAGTTTCTATTGTCTTTTCTCTTATTTCTTGAAAGGGATTAATGTATCTTTTTGAATTTGATTCTTCAATCTTTTTTGCTCTCAAATCCCAAAAACCTAACAAATCTTGGTATGATTTTTCTTCAATCTTCACAAAATTTTCAGAAACCTCGGGAGTGGTTTTCTCTACAAGATAAGCATATTTATAAAAGACAAAACCACCGAAGAGAAAAGCGAAAAGGGAAAGCCACTAAAAACGTCAAAAACGTTTTCTCGGCTGAAATCCCGGGGAGTTTTTTTAAAAAAATCTTAATTTTATTCAAATTGAGAGTTCCTGCCATAAAATTTATTTAGTATAGACTTTGACGTCCAAAGTAACCTGGGCGTCGCCAGTTTTAAGGCTTTTCAGAGTTCCGAGCCCTGCTTGGGTTCCAGACACCCCTTTTATATCCATATTCTCAACCTCAATCAAATAGGGAGCCGATTCTAAATTTTCTAAAAATTTCATAAAATTGGAAAATGAACCGGCCGTTTTTATTTGAAAATACATTCCTGGCCAAGGTTTCTTTTCGGTTTCTTTATTCGCCAAGGAAATTTGAATCGATAAATTCAATTGCTGGGCTGCCCTTTCCAGGAAATCAATGAATCCTACCGGTTCTTCGGCCTTAACAAAGATGGCCTCTATTTTCGCCCAATTCGGCTCAGTGTCGGCATAGGTTTTCTCAATATTAGTTAACTCTCCTTTCTTTTTCTCGACTGAAATTAGCTTTTCTTTTTGAGAGAGGTATTCTGAAGAATCTTTTGTTATCGTTGAAAAAAGCGGGGCAACCAGGCAAAATATCGTGCCCAAAATCAAGAAAATAAATAAAGCGCTGGTGAAGAAAATTTTCCTTTTCGGATTAATCATTGTTCATCGGTCAAATTAAAAGTGATATTAAAATTGATATCGGTCGGTTTTACTAAATTAGAAATTGGCGAGGAGAAATTACTGAACCCTTTTTCTGTTTCTAAAGATTTTTTAAACTCGAGAAAATCTTCTCTTTTTTTGGCAAAGCCTTCCAGGGTTATCAATTTTTTTTCTTTTTGATAACTAAAATCAGTTAAATAAACATTGAGGGGTAAAAGAAAAGATATTTTCCCCAGCACTTCGGTCAGATCAATCTGGTTCTCATAAAATAAATTAAGATTAGAGAATTTTTGGTTAGCCTCTGTAATATTTTTCTCCAGTTCTTTGGTCTGAGGAATATCAACATAAGCGCTTTCCAAATCAATCAAGGTTTTCAGGCCTTCAATCTGGCTTAAAATATAGATTTTAACCGAGAACAGTAAAACCCCTAAAAATATTAAAAAGACCAGGAACAGGTTTCCCAAAATGATAATTATTTTTCTTTTTCTTTCAATTTCTAATTCCTTTTTTACCTGTGGCGGTAAAAGATTAATCATATTTTATGCCCCTTAAAGCCAATCCCAGGGCAGTGGTGAAAGATAATGATTTTTCAAAGGGCATTTCCGGTACCCCTTTCAAAATATTCACCCAGGGATCGCCAAGTTTTGTTTTTATTTTAAGCTCTCCTAAAAGAAATTCCACCAATCCTTTTAGGTTAGCCCCTCCTCCACAAAGCAAGATTTCTTTAACTTCTTTAATATTAGATGGCAAATGTTCATGTTCGGCATGCGATTGATAATAGCTAAGGTGATTTTTGATTTGTCCAATTAAATCAGTCAGAACCGGGGTCAAAGCTTCGAAAACCAGCTCTCCTTCTTTATTATTCTTTTTTAAACCATGCATTAGCTTTAATTTTTCGGCTTCAACCAAATTGATTTTTAAAGTTTTAGAGATTGCCTCAGTAAATTTCTGGGAAGAAATAGGGATGGAACTGGTAAATTTTAAAGAAGTTCCAGAAAAAATAATGAAACTCGTTCTCGTAGCTCCTAAATCAATTAAGAGAACTCGGAAAAGGACTCATCTCATTTTTAATCAGGGCTCGGGCAATCGCTGAACTTTCAATTTCTAAGGCCTTGGGCAAGAGACCGGCCTTTTTAAGAGAAAGAATATAAGGATCAACTATTTTTTTAGGAAGGGCGGCAATTAAAATATCAAGGTGGTCAAGATGATTATAGAGTGGTTGAATAACCTGGAAATCTAAATAGACATCTTCAATCGGCACAGGAATATGATTTTCAGCTTCAAACCTGACCGCTCCGGCAATCTCTTCCTCTTTCATTTTTGGCATTTGGATGAGCCTGATATAGGATTTTTCTTCCGGCAGGGAACAAACCACATATTTTGTCTTTATTTTTTGGCCTTTGGCATTTTTTATTCCCTCTTTTATAATTTTAGCCAGTAAATCTTCATTCTTAATCTCTCCGGCTTCAATTACTCCTTTAGGGATTACTTCTTCACTAAAAGAAACCAAGGGGAAATTATCCCCTTTTCTACCGAGGTTGGCAATCTTTAAAGATAAATCAGAGATATCCAACCCGAAAGCTCCTTGTTTTAAATTCAGAAAATCAAACATTTTAAAATTTTATTGCGTTTCCTCCCATTTTACAAATTGGTATTCATCATTGGCTGCCGGTGTCAAAGGGGGAGGATTAAAAACCTGCAGCCAATCATAGCTATACTCTCTTTTTTTATAACCCGACACTACAGTGCTCCCAGAAAGCCATTGAGTTCCTATTCGGCCGTTGCTGACCATTGAGCCTAAAATTTCTAATTTTTCTCGAATGGCTTCGGCATAACAAGGAATGTTGCCAGCAATAAGTGCTTCCTCGGGGAGCATAAAAATTTCTCGAAAATCTTCCTTTCTGAGCCAAGAAAATCCCGTCTATTTCCATTGTATCAGGTGAATAAAGAGGAATCAAAACATTTCTTTCGCCAATTGCTAAAATGCCGTCCGAGCCATCTTTTTGAGTATAAGTTAAGTTCCAGTTCAAAACTACATCGGTATCTCGGCTTGGATTGATTAAATCAGCCGAGACAATGGTCGCCTTCCCTTTCACTTCGCCTTCAACCCAGAGATTATCTTCAACAAAAATTAAACCGCAGCTTGAAGGCAGAGGATAATTGCCGATGAAATTTTTACTGGTAATTTTATGATAATCATCATGCCATCCCTCTTCTAAAGAATAACCCTCAACTCGTGTCAGTTGAGTGATTTTATAAACATCAAAGGTTCCATTATTTTTGAAAATTACCTGGTAACCGGAAGCCCCGGAAGGTCCAAGATAGATACCGAGAGTCTGGGCTTTTTCTTTCATTTGAACCAAATCACCGCTGATTCCCTGGAAATCGACTGATTCTGCCGGGAATTTCCAGAGACCCTTTTCCTGACCTTCGCCAGCCCCCCAGATTCCAGGGCATTTGCAAAGACCCCCTTCTGTCCAGCAAGGGGATTGGCAGGTACTGCAACCGAAGGAAGAGGTACAAACCCAGGATTCTTTGGCTGAAGTCATCAAGCTGTCATTTTCTCCATCCATTCTGATGCCGCTGTTGTTATGATATCTGCCTTTGACTTCGACGTCAGGACCAACCCAGACGTCGGAATTTACAATAGTTGAAAACTCAGCAATTGAGGGTTGGGCGTATTGAACCCTGACCTGCCTTCTCAAAGAAGGAAAGTCATACGTCCAACCAGTAGAAGTGATAATTATTTTGCTGGTTACGCCACATTGTTGCTCTCCGTTAATTTCTAAAGAGAATCTACCGATGGCCTGTCCTTGGGGATCAAAATATTCATGCTCCGGCCCCCCGGGGTCGGATAAATCGCCGGGATAATGAGCCAGGTACCATCTATAATAGTTTACCCCGGCTTCAGCGATCGAAAAGGCCGAGTACTGAGAAACACTCCTAATGTTGGTTCGGTGCTGCATTAAAATAAAGCTTAAGATCCCTCCCAAAATCAAAACAAAAATGCCGCCGAAAACTAAAACAAAAGTTAAGATCTGGCCTTTACCCCCCACCACTTTTCCAGAAAGAGGCTTAGCCAAACGAATTGGACAAAAAGTGGTGGGGGGCTTATTATTTTTCTTTAAGGTTTCTAATTTGAGCATCGGAAATTAAAATAAAATTACTTGGCGGACGCAAAGGATTAACGTTAATAATTAATTTGACTTTTACTAAAGTAATCTCGCCGACCACTAAAAGATCGGCTATTTGATTATTATTTTCATCAAAATAGCTAAAAATTGGTTCAATGCCATTTTGAACATATTCTGAAAGAATAGAAATTTTTTCGTTTTCTGGCTTATATTCTCTCGGAACGCCGCTCGCCTCGATTTCTCCTTTTTTCAGCGTCTGACCTGCCAAAAAATAACGGATCTTTTCAATATTTTGGTCTCTGTCGACATCGCTATAGAAAACAAAGCCCTGATTTTGAGCCGACTCAATCAAATAAGCTCCGGTGTCGGCATAACCCGCTTCTCTGATTTCTCTGATCATAGTATCTATTCCTCTTTTGGCTGAATCTATCGCCTGAGCTTGCTGAATACTATAGGCGCTTGTCCGATAAAAGAAAACAATGGAAAAACTTATAGCTAAAATTAAAATGGTGAAAATCGAAATCGCGACCAGCGTTTCGACCAAAGTGAACCCCCACACCAAACGAGAGCATGTCGTTTTCGGCGATAAAATTAACTTAGCTAGTCCTCGTTGTGGTGTGGGGGTGAAGCTCTTCAAAGATTTTTCCATTTCTAAAATAGACCTATCAATTATTTAAAGTCACGGTTAAATTATTTTGCCCAGAAATTGAGATATTCTCCAGTAAATAATTTTGGTATCCTTCTTTGACGACCTCCAAAGAGTAATTATTATCAGAAGACAGGGATTTGAAAAATACCTGACCGCAGCTGCTTGAAGAAATGGTTTTATCGTAGCCAAGCGCTTGGTTAAGAAGGTGAGCGCCAGCCCCTTCAACAACTCCTCCGCTTCCTTCTTTCACCAAAACCAAAAAAGTATTTTGAGTATGAGCTGTCAAGGTTAAAGTAGCAGCCATGGAATCTCCAGGCAGTAAATTGGCGGGTTGAGGGGGGCAGGATTCCATGATGTCGTAGCCCGTGGCCGAGCTGACAGTAATTTGATAGGCATCCCACTCCAAGCTGGAAATCGCCAAATGGCCGTTTTGGTCAGTGGTTAGATTTTTTGAATATTTATAGATCAGGTTTCCTCCAGCATCTCTGACCAATTGTCTTTTCTCCCCTCATCTGAAAAGTGAGATTGGGTAATTTGGGCAATGGTAATTCTTCGGAGTGCAAAAGAGTATCAACGCTTTTTGACCCCAATCTATCAATTAAAAAAGTGGCTTCGGTTGTTTTTCCCTCCAAGATACTTAAATGACCCGGGCTGGGACTGGGATTTTGGGGAGAAACGTCATAGGTCTGGGCAGTACTATAATCAGTTTTGGTAACTGTAATTTCATAACTATCAGAGGCCGGACTGCCAGGAAAGATGACTTTCCCCTGGTCACTCGTTAAAGTGGTTAAAGAAATCGACGGCGAAACCTCGCTATTTTCTATTTTAACCTCGGCCCGGGGAAGAGGACTGAAGGCGGCGTCTAGAACATACATTATTAAAGTCCCTCCGCCGCTAATCGTCTCTATCCCTTGAGGAGAAAAATTAGAGATCAGGACGACGGACTTTTGTCCGGCTCTTCCCTGCCAGGACGCTTCAACTCTGACTTTTTTATAATCTGCCGTAACCCCATTTTCGTCTTGTAAATCCAAGCCATCAGCCGGGTCATCAATATATTGAATAAAAGTTTTAAGGACAAAACTAATTCCATTTAAGGTGTGTATTTTCTTCTTGAAGAATATCTCCCTGAGGGATTCCTCCGATTGTTCCAATTTCTTCATAAGGCAAATTGCGGATTAATTCCATTTTCTCATTGGCCAGAGCGATAGCAGTGGAGCGGGCCTTATTTTCGCCCAAAAGTTTTATCGCTCCTTGAAAAGCGGTAGCCAAGCTCACAAAAACAATAGCCATTAGGCCAGCGGCTACTAAAGTTTCAACTAAGGTAAAACCTAATCTATTTTGCCTTTTGCCTTTTACATTTTGCATTTTATATTTACATCGCTCCCATCATAGAATACATCGGCTGGATCATTGAAATGGCAAAAAACCCCACCGCCGCTCCGATGACCACCATCAATAACGGTTCAATTACTGAAGATAAGTTTTTGGTAACATTAGAAACCTCTTCTTCGTAAAAAGCTGCCAATTTCGCCAGAATTTGCGAGGTTTCTCCTGTTTCTTCTCCCACGGCAATCATTTGGATCATAATTGAAGGGTAAAGATCTTGGTAATCCTCCAGGGCCTGAGAAAGTTTGCCTCCTTTCTGAACTTCATCAGTCGCCTTTTTAATAGCCTCTCGGAAATAAAAGTTGCCCAGGGTACCGGCGACAATTTCCAAGGACCTGACAATCGGCACGCCGGAGGCAATCAGGGCAGACAGGGTTCTTGAAGTTGAGGCAGCGTTAATTTTTTTAACCAGAGGGGAGATTATCGGTAATTTCAAGAAAAGCATATCCAGGCTTTTCTTTATTTTTTGACTCTTCGGAATTAGCCTGGAAAGAATTATGACAGCAATAATAATCAAAAATAAAAACGGCCAAAATCTCTCTAAAGATTCGCTCAATCCAATTATTATTTTTGTGGTAAAGGGTAATTCGGCTTTCAAATCTTCAAAAACCGCTGCTAATTTAGGAACGACCATAACCATCATCAATGCTCCGATCAGGACCATCACGCACAATATCACCGCCGGATAAATCATCGCCCCCTTGATTTTTGATCTCAAGTCTCCCTCTCTTTCCATCTGGCAGGTTAAATTCTCCAGAACATCTTCCAGTGTCCCTGATTCTTCGCCGACTTTTATCATGCTGCGGAATACTTCAGGAAAGACCTGAGAATGCTTGGAGAAAGCTTCGGAAAGATTCTGCCCGCGCGTTACGTCTTCTTCTATTTTGGAAAGAACTTGCTGGAATTTTTTATTTTTTGATTGGTTGGCTAGGGTTCTTATGGCTCGAGGTAAGGAAACCCCGGCTCCGACCATTATTCTTAAATTTCTGGTAAAAAATATTTTTTCTCTCAGGGGAACTTTCCGGAACTGGCCAAAAACCTCCAAAATGTCTCTTTTGGTCAGGGACTTTTCTTTTTCCAAATCTGCTTTAATCAAAATATAACCTTCTTGGTGAAGGTTTTTGGCTAATTCATGCTCATCTTTTGCTTCTAGAATTCCTTCTCGTGTTTCTCCCGTTAAAGATTTGGCAAAATAAGAATAGCGTGGCATTAATTTTAAGAAAGGTGAAATCGGGTTTTCTTTTTAAAGACAGGGGGACTTATTCGACAATTACCCTTAACACTTCCTCGATTGAGGTTATTCCCTGGGCAGCCTTGATAAAACCGTCTTCAATCATTGTCCTCATGCCTTCTTTTTTGGCACGTTCCTGGATTTCATCAGAAGTCGCCCCTTTGGTAATTAATTCTTTTATTGATTCCGTTACCGACAGAACCTCGAAAATACCGATTCGGCCCTGATACCCTTCCGGAGATTCCTTCGATGGCTTGGGCCGATAAAAATAAACATCGTTCAAATCTTCCTTTTTGGTAATTAATTTTTCTCCCCTCAAAACTTCCAAGATTTTGTTTAGGTCGCAATATTTTTCCAAATTTTTTAATTCTGACGGCTTTAATTTATATTTTTCTTTTTCCAGGCATAATTTTCTAACCAGTCTTTGGGCCAAAACGCAATTGACCGTCGAGGAGATTAAAAATGGCTCCACTTTCATATCAATCAGGCGGGGGAAGGCGCCGGCAGCTGAATTGGTATGCAAAGTTGATAGAACAAGGTGACCGGTTAAGGAAGCGTTAATGGCCAAACTGGCTGTCTCATTATCTCGGATTTCACCAACCATTAAAATATCGGGGTCTTGCCTGACCAGAGACCTGAGACCAGAAGCAAAAGTCAGGCCAATTTTGGGATTAACCTGAGTCTGATTGACTCTCGGCATCCTGTATTCGATTGGATCTTCAACAGTAGAAATATTCACTCCCGGATTATTTAAAATTTCCATCATTGAATAAAGGGTTGTGGTTTTACCGCAACCGGTTGGACCTGTCACCAAGATCATCCCCACCGGTTTTCTTAGATTATGGTGAATCTCTTCCAAGGCCTCTCCCCTCAGTCCTATCCCCTCTAAAGTGTAGGCCCTGGCTCCTTCCGGCAGAAGCCGGAGGACAATTTTTTCTCCTTCAAAAACCGGCAAGACCGAAACTCGGACAGAATATTTGTAATCTTCGCTTTCAATTTTGAAACGACCGTCTTGGGGAAGCCGATGTTCGTCAAGTTTTAAATTGGACAATACTTTAATCCTGGCCACGATTCCCGATTTGACTTGTTTCGGCAAAATCATAGCGTCTCTCAAAATTCCATCAATTCTATATCTCACCAAAACTTCTTTCTCCGTGGGTTCTATATGAATGTCGGAGGATTTTTGCAAAATGGCGTGGCGAATCAGAGTATCAACAATTCGAATTATCGGCAATTCTTCGGCTACTTTCTCTAATTCCTCCTTGCCTTCAACGACCTCTTCATCTTTTATTGGAATTATGGTCCTTGCTTCCCCTTTGATAATTTCTCCGAATTCAGCTTCAAGGGTTTTTTGGTATTGTTGCAAAACATTTTTGATGCCTTGGGAAGTAGTTAATCGCGGCAGAATTTTCAGGTCTGTTTTTTTCTTAATGAATCCGATTGTTTGCAAATCTTCAGGGTCAAGCATCGCCACTTCCAAGTCCTGACCCCTCTTTCTAAAAGAAACGATATTGTGGCTTCTGGCAATCGGCTCCGGGATAATTTTTAAAATGTCAGGAGAGACAACTTCTTTTTCCAAATTGACAAAAGGAATGCCTAAAATATAGGCCTCAAGCTTAATCATCTCTTCCTGGTTGATTATCCCTTCGGAAACCAAAACATCAGCAACTTTTTGCTTAGTTTTTTCCGCTTTCTCAAGGGTTTTTTCAAACTGGCTTTCCTCCACCAAACCAGCATCTAATAAGAAAGCCTTTAATTGTTGCGGCTCTACTCTCATATTTCATGGAACATAAAACAAGACTATTTAAAAATGTTTCATGCTTCATGCTTTATGCTTTATGCTTTATGCTTTATTCACCGAAGGCCTTTTTAATTTTTTCTAAAACTTCGTCTAAAGAATACTGAGCTTTGACTAAATAAGTGGTAGCTCCGAGTTCAATAGCTTTGCCGACATCTCCAATTCCTTCCAAATTCGTCAAAACAATGACTGGTATATCTTTACAATCGGTATCAGCCTTCAATCTTTTCAAAACTTCAAAACCGTCCATTTTAGGTAAAATCAAATCAAGCAAAATTAAATCCGGTTTTTCCGATTTTATCAAGCTAAAACCGGCTTCGCCGTCAGAGGCCAAAGCCACCTCATAGCCTTCTTGTCTTAAGACCTCCCCAAGCGTTTTTTGGAGAGCCTCCTCATCTTCGACAAAAACAATTTTTTTCATATTTTTAAGATTATTTTATTGGTAAGGTAAACCAAAATGTCGACCCTTTGCTTTCTTCGGATTGAAAACCCATTTTCCCGCCCAATTTGGTGATAATTGACTTAATAATGTACAACCCCAAACCCGTGCCTTGGGTTTGATGACGCATGGCGTTTTTTGAACGGAAAAATTTTTGGAAGATATATTTTTGGTCTTCTTTTGGGATTCCGACTCCTTGGTCTTTAATTTCAAAGCAAAGATTGTTATTCTTTTCTCCAAGGTAAATTTTGATTTCCCCGATGTCCTTGCTGTAGCGAATCGCATTATCTAAAAGATTTTCAAAAACCATTTTTAACTGTACGGGGTCGCTCAAAATTTCCGGCAAGCCCTTGGCGATTTCGGACTTTATTTCTATTTTTTTTGCTTTGGCAACCGGCGTGAAAGCTCTAATCACTTCCAACAGCAGCTCTTGAGGAACGGTTTTCCCCTTTTTTATCTTATTATTGACCCCGTCTTCAATTTTGGAAACCGTTAACAAGTTGCCGATTAATTCCGCCATACGATCGGAATTGTCTTTCAAAATTTTCAAAAATTCAAGCTGTTTCTCCTCAAAATGACCCATTCTGCCCGAAAGCAAGAGGTCGGCTGCCCATTTAAGACCGGAAAGCGGGGTTCTTAATTGATGAGAAGCGATGCCGATCAATTCTGATTTCATTCTTGAGGCCTCGGCTAATTTTTCAAAGCTCTGATTAATAATAAAAGCAACGATAAACAAAACGAAGGTTAAAATTGTAACGATCAAGGAAATAAGAAGGGGATTTTCGATGTAAAGAGACCCTATGGCATAAGTGAAAAGCATTGTGCCGATTATAATAATTCCCATTATCAGAAAAAGAAATTGAGGGTATCGCCAAAGAGGAATTCCGTATTTTTTTGCCTGAGCGGGCAAATTAAATTGTTCCAAGATTTTCTTAAGATTCATTGATTTATTATATCACACGAAAAGGGATATATCGAGCAACGCTCGCTATAAAATAAATTGACTAAAAAGAAACGAAATGATATTAAAAAAGTACGGGGTATAGTGTAACGGCAGCACGAGTCCTTTGGGAGGATTTAGTTCCAGTTCAAATCTGGATACCCCGACTTCGCGGGCGTCGTATAACGGTATTACCCGACTTTTCCAAAGTCGTGACGCCAACAAATTGACTGAAAGAGGAAATTTTATTAAGATATTGATATGGCGGGGTGTCGTATAACGGTAGTATGTATGCTTTGGGAGCATGCGGCCTGGGTTCAACTCCCAGCACCCCGACTTCGCGGGCGTCGTATAACGGTATTACCCGACTTTTCCAAAGTCGTGACAGGGGTTCGACTCCCCTCGCCCGCTCCAAAGAAAAGAAAATTGTGACATGTTTAAAGTATATGGTAATGCCAAATACAAAATTAAAAGTTGGGGTCATCGGTCTTGGACATCAGTCTTTAGAAGATCATATCCCGGCAATTAAATCCTCTCAGGATGTCGAATTAGTAGGTATTGTTGAGATTGACAAAGAAAAGATTAAATCATTTTTGAAGGACAATAAAGATGCCAAGATATACGGCAATCTTGACGATTTACTTAAGAATCAGAAGCCGGATTTTATTATTGTTGCAATACCTCATCATCTTCATTTTGAAACTACCAAAAAAGCAATTTTAAACAAAATTCATGTACTTAAAGAAAAACCATTTGCTATTTCATTGACTCAAGCTAAAGAATTAAAAGACATCGCTAATAAAAATAATGTTCAAGTCGCGGTTACTTTACAAAGAAGATTTAATCCGATTTATTCAACTTTTTTCCAACTAATTTACAAAATTGGAAAGCCATTTTATATCGAGGCAAAATATTGTTTTTATACTGATAAACCTCAGGAAGGATGGAGAGGAAAAAAAGAATTAGCTGGCGGTGGATGTCTTATTGACATGGGTTATCATATAATTGATCTTCTGATGTGGTATTTTGGTTTACCAGATAAAATATTCGCCGAAATGTCATGCACAGCAAAGGAAGGAATTGTTTATAACGCTGAGGATACTACTCAAGTTATATTTAAGTACGAAAAAGAAAATACTTGGGGTTCATTACTTGTTTCAAGAGTTATCCCGCCAAAACAAGAATATATTAATGTTTATGGCACAAGAGGAATTATTCATCTTGAAAGAGGGAAGATTGAACGATATTCGCCAAGCGGTGAATTACAAGAGTCGCTTAAACGAGAAGATAGTTGGCCCTCCGCAGCACAAGACCAACTTGAATATTTTGTAAAAGTAATTCGAGGAGAAAAAGAGAATATTAGTAGTCCAGAGTTTCATTTTAATCACTTAGCTTTTATTGAAGCAGCCTATAAATCAGTTGAAGTAAATAAATGTATCAATCCAAAAGAATTCCTTAATTTATGGGATCTAAAAAAGAAAAATTAGCAATTCTTGGCGGACCAAAAACAATTAAAATAAATCCTCCACATTTTGTTTGGCCACCAATAAACAGAGAGGTAGAAAAAGCGGTTATCAAACAACTTTATAAAAGCATCTCCATTTATGATAGAAGTGGTATTTTAAAAGACTTTGAGGATGCTTTTGCTAAATATCATCGAAGAAAATATGCACTTTTATGTAGTTCGGGAACCGCTGCTCTTCACTCAATGTTTGTAGCCGCGGGATTCAAGGAGGGCGATGAAGTGATTTGTCCTGCTTATACTTTTTTTGCTACCGTTACTCCCCTTTTATTTACAGGAGCCAAGCCGGTACTATGTGATATTGATGAAAACGGAAATATCGATCCTCAAGAAATCAAAAAGAAAATTACTTCAAAGACGAGAGGAGTAATTGTGACTCATATGTGGGGTATTCCTTGCGAAATGGATGAGATTGTTAAGACTTGTAAAGAGAATAATTTAATTTTACTAGAAGACTGTTCACATGCTCACGGTGCAAAATACAAAGGTAAAATTAGCGCCTCTTTTGGCGCTCTATCGGCCTGGAGCTTACAAGGTCCAAAAAATGTCAGCGGTGGAGAGGGAGGAGTTTTAACTACTAACAAAGAAGAATTTCATTATCGAGCTCTCCTTTTGGGTCATTATAATAAACGATGCAAACAAGAGATCCCTCAAAATAATCCTCTCTATAAATATGCAGTAACGGGAATGGGATTGAAATATCGCGCCCATCCTCTCGCAATTACGATAGCTTGTCAAATGTTCAAAAATTTAGAGAAATATTTAGGATTCAAAAGATTGTTTGCTAATAAAATGATTAAAGCATTGAAAGATGAGCGTGGGATTTCACTCCCTCCGGCATTTCTCGATTCTAAAATTACACCTGCTTGGTATGGGTTTGTGTTTCAATATAAACCAGAGGAGTTTGACAATCTCCCTATTGAAAAATTTTTTGGAGCATTGCAAGCAGAAGGCTTAAGCGAAGTTGATAGACCAGGCTCTACCTGTCCTTTAAATCTTTTACCTCTTTTTAAAAACCCGACCGAATTGTTCCCTGTTTACAAAAAGCACTATTTTTCTTATAAACCTGGAGGTTTCCCAAAAGCAGAAAGGTTTTATCAAAATGCTATCAAGTTGCCCGTTTGGGCATCTAAAAGTGATTTAAAATTTGTAAATTTATACATCGCGGGGATAAAAAAGGTGGTAAAAAATTATCGTAATTTATTATGAACCATAAACCGATTATTCAAAAAGTGGTTTTAGGCGCAGTAATAATAAAAAATGATAAAGTATTGATTCTTCAGCGGAACAAAGACGAGGATATTTTCCCAAATATGTGGGAACTTCCGAGCGGGAAAAAAGAACCTCTGGAAACATCTGAAAATTCTTTACTCCGAGAAGTAAAAGAAGAAACGGGGTTGGATATAAAGATTGCTATGCCTTTCTTTGTTTTTGATTATCAAATTGAAAAACCAGAAGAAATCCGAGATTCTACTCAAATAAATTTTTTAGCAAAACCAATTAGCGGTCATAAAGTGTATCTAAGTCTGGAACATCAAAATTTTATCTGGATCAGTGAAGATGAACTTAATCGGCATGGACTATCAGCGGCAACAAAAAAGGTGATTAAAAAAGCTTTCGAGTTAGTCCGCAAATTAAATAAAAAAGAAGGGATATAAAAAACCCTTACAATTAAACTGTTGTTTAATTGTAAGGGTTAGGGTTGGTTTTCTAGCGCCGTGAGGACGCATTTCCGCGTTTCTTCACTAATGTTTTGGAGAGAAAGCAGTTCTTCCTTGGTAAACCATCGTGCAGCTTGATGTTCCTTCTTGTTGATTTTTACCGTTTCTTGCAGATTAACAGGACGGACAAGGAAGTTAATTTGTGTGGTGTCTCGAACTTCAGTTGGAGTTTCTACTACATACTCAAAAATCGAAATCGGACGCTCTACCACGATTAAAAACCTACTTTCTTCTTTAACTTCCCTTATAAGCGCCTCTATACTCGTTTCGTTGAACTTACGCTTTCCGCTAGGAAGTTCCCATAATCCAGGGTAAACATCTTCATCGTCCCTTCGTTGAAGAAGCAATACTGACCCACTTCTTACAATCACCCCGGCAACCACAATACGGAAGATACGCGGTATTTCTTGTTTCACCTTTATCACCTCCTTTAAAGGATCCAAAAAGCCAATAAAAGTTTATCAGATTATCAATGGATTGTCAAATTTTTATCACAATTTTCTTTTCAATTTTTAATTTCTTTTTAGCGAGTCTGCCCGAAGGGCGAACGAGCGAAAGTCCGCCAGAGGCGGATAAGCTCCGGCGACTATGGCGAGAAAGGAAGGTTAGGGGAAAGGAATCGCCGCAGCCGCAACTGATAAAATTTACGAATTTCTGATAAATTAGGTTCGAGCGTGGTTGTAAATATACTCCAAGATAAAAAGTGCCCAAAAGGCGCTCCATAAACAAATCCCCCACCAAAATTTGGTGGGGTACTCTTTATGTTGTCACATTATCTCGCGTATTCTGTCACCCTTGTTTCTCTAATAACATTGACTTTGATTTCACCAGGGTACTTCAGTTCCTCTTGAATTCTATTAGCAATTTCCTTGGCCAATTTCCTTGCCCCCAAATCATCAACTTCTTCGGATTTAACAAAAACCCTTATCTCCCGACCGGCCTGAATGGCGTAAACCTTTTCCACGCCGGCAAAAGAAAGGGCGATATTTTCCAAATCAGTTAATCTCCTTAAATAATTCTCTAAACTATCTTTTCTGGCTCCCGGCCTGGCTCCGGAAATAGCATCGGCTGCCTGGACCAAGAGCGCTTCCGGACTCTCCGCCGGATACTCCTCGTGGTGGGATTTCATTGCCTTTATCACTTCCGATTCCACCCCGAATTTCTCTAAAATTTTTATGCCAATATCGGTATGGGAGCCCTGAATTTGGTAGTCAACGGCTTTACCAATATCGTGTAAAAGACCGGCTTTCTTGGTTATTTGGGTATCTGCCCCGATTTCTGAAGCCAAAGCCGAAGCCAAATGGGCCACTTCAATTGAATGCAAAAGGACGTTCTGACCATAACTGGTTCTGAAACGCAACCTTCCCAAAAGTTGAACTAATTTGGGGTCAAGCCCTAAAATTCCGGTATCGTAACAGGCCGCCTCCCCGGCCGCTTTTATCTGAGAAGAAATTTCTTCCTGGGCTTTTTGCACCTGCTCTTCAATTTTGGCAGGTTGAATCCTGCCGTCCTGGATTAATTTTTCCAAAGCGGTTTTGGCGATCTGTCTTCTAATGGGGTCAAAAGCCGAAATTATCACCGCTTCCGGCGTATCATCAACAATGATTTCTACTCCGGTTAATTTTTCCAACGTATGAATATTTCTTCCTTCTTTGCCGATAATTCTTCCTTTGATTTCTTCGTTAGGCAAAGAAACAGTGCTCGTGGTAATTTCAGAAGAACAAGGGGCGGCATATCTCTGAATGGCCAAAGCCAATACTTCTTTTGCCCGGGCTTCCAACTTTTCCTTGCCCGTTTCTTCCAATTTTTTTAGTTTTCCGAGAATTTCCTCCTGATATTCTTTCTCCGAAATTTTAAGAAGTTCTTCCTTCGCCTCTTCTTTTTTCAGGCCGGAAACCCTTTCCAAGTTCTTTTCCGCCTCTCCTCTCAAAGTTTCTAACATTTCTTTTATTTTCCTCAGTTCCTCAACTTTTCTGACAAATTCCTTTTCCTTTCGTTCCAAAATATTGGATTTTTCAACCAAGATATCTTCTCTTTTAAGCAATAAGTCTTCGGTCCTTAAAAGCTCTGTCCTTCTTTCTCCTTCTCTTTTTTGGACTTCTTCAACGATTTTTTGGGCTTTTTCTTTCGCCTCGGAAATTATTGTTTCAGTTTCTTGCTTGGCCTGAAATACTTTCTTTTGAAGTTTGGCCTCGATAGTGCCGGCTCTTCTTTTGGCGATTGATTGGCGAATAAAGTAGCCCAAAACTGCTCCGAGAGATAGGGCAAAAACCCCTACAATAATTAGGATTAGTTGATTCATGTTTTAAGATGAGAAATCGATTAGGCATAATTACTCTTTTAATTAAATATGCGAAATTTCGATTTTCAAAGATTAATTTTCCTTATTTTTAGTTTATCAAAAAATTTTGAAAAATGTAAAGTAAAGCCGCCCGCGTCTGACGCGCGGGGCGGCTAATATCTAATCGCTATCCTAATCCCTTTAATTTACCACGGAATAATCTCTCGCCAAGTGGGAGCAAAAATGCCAACCGGGACTACCTGCACTCCTTTTTCTCCTCCCGAACAGGAATAATTATCTGGATCCCAGACAGTCAGAATTACCGTCTTATTGCCAGGAGTTTCAAAAATATCTGTCGGGTTTTGTTGGGTTGAGGTTGAAGGGCTGCCGTCTTGGAAGGTCCAATACCATCTGGCTATGCTGACAGGGGAATAGGATTGGTCAGTGAATTGAACTGTCTGGAGTTCTCTTGGCATGGAGGGTTCAAAAGTAAAGTCAGGGTCAGGATAGGCATGTCCGGGAGTAATCAGGGTTTGGGAAGAAGTTATCCAGCCAGATTCTCCGCCTTTGGCATCCCAGACCTTGACTCTCCAGTAATAGGTCTTGTTGAATTGGAGAACGCCTCCTTTGCCATCGGTCATAAAGGTGGTGTAGCTAGGGATTTCATTGTTTTCCACCTTGCCTGAATCATGGTCAATTGAGGTAAAATTGAGGTTATCGTCTACCTGAATCCATTTGGCATATTGGGTATCGCCGTCAGGGTCAGAAAAAGTCCAGTTTAATCTGAATTGGAAAGGATTGACGCACCAATCAGGATTCTCGCGATAGAGATTGGTGGCTGTGGGAGGATTGTTTGATTTACAAATAATGGCACCCGGCGTACATTTAGTACCTGTGAGTCCCCCTGTATCGGTTGCTGTGCCACAAGCATCATAAGTTCCTGCAGTGGCACAAGTAAATTGACAAGAACAAGTTCCAGAAGAACCGGATGCCGAACAACTATTAGAACAGGGAGAGGTTATTTTACAATTTGAGAGATTTCCATCAGAATCTGAGCAGGTTGCCGTAATGGTAAAAGTTTCGCCTACACTTTTAGTCAAAGCAAAAGTTAACTGAAATAGCCCTAAAACTAAAAATAGGGCTAATGCAAAAACTATTATTTTTTTACTTTTTGATTTGAACACTTTTGTTTAAAATTATTTCACCTCGATATCTACCGAGGGAGGAGTACAATTGCAGGAACAAGAGCAACTACTACAGCCACCAGCACCAGCAGCACCAGCACCAGCAGCACCAGCACCAGCAGCACCAGCACCAGCAGCACCAGCAGCACCAGCAACGCCAACAGCACTGCAAGTACCAACAGCGCCAGAACACGCATAACCAACGCCAGGACCAGCACCAACGCCACCGTAACCAATGCCACCTGCGTAACCACCGACACCAGAACCACCACCAGAACCACCACCAGAACCACCACCAGAACCACCACCAGAACCACCACCAGAACCACCACCAGAACCACCACTACAGCTGCAGCACATACCAGAGCTACCTTGGGCATAGACATCGCCTGAAGTAGAAATTTTGGAAAATGATTTACTTAATTTTTCTGATTTAAAAATCTTCCCGCCCAACCAGAAAAAAGACAAGATAATTACTAAAAGTAAAAGGGCTAATAGTTTAAAAGGGTAAACCATTTTGGAACCCCTTCCCTCTTTATTTAATAATGAAGAAATGATAACGGGAAACATGTTTTTTAAAAAAATAATTTTTAGCTATTTACTCTTTGCTTGCGACATTTAGCCAAAGAAGGATAAAGTTGCCTTCTGGGTTCGGCCGGCAGGCAAAATAAACCTTGTCATCAATTTTTAAGGCCTTTAATTCAATTGGCTCGGCTTTTATGTTTCCATTTTCTTCCCAGGCCAAAAACTGATAAAATCGGCTATTTTCATTAAAATTAACTTTCAGGGTTTTATCTTCAGAAATTTGAGAAGATAAAGTAATAATGGAGTTATTAACATCAATCTCTTTTACTATTCCAAACCCATCAATCAAGGTAGTAGAAAAGTAATGATAAAAATCGGATTGAGCTTCTGCGACGGTGAATTTTCTGGCTAAAATAAGTCTCGTCAAAATAAACTCCACCACAGAATATTAAACCAGCTAAAATTAAGCCTAAAATAATAAATAAAATTTTCTTTTTCATATTTTTAATACTAAGTCCGTATTTAAAATCATATTCGACCTATCTTTATTTTATTATATCAAGGACGTCTGTCAATACCCCATAGCAAAGGCATAAAGAACCGCTTCGTTGTCACCGTCAATATCCAAAAGTTCATGAAATTTATCATCATCAAAACCACCAATAGCGCAACATTTAAGGCCGAGGGCCTTGCTGACCAAATAAATATTTTGCCCTAAATGCCCGGCCTCAAAAAGAATATACCTGTATCCTCTCTCTTTATATTTTATCATATGTTCTCTCAAAAACAGCTGAAATAACTAAAACTATGGGGGCTTTTAAGTATCATCTCCTGCCAAATAGCTTCGGGATAAATTTCTTTTCTTAAATTCTTTTCTTCAATAATTTCTCTAAACTAATGCTCTTTGACATTGTAATGATAAATCCCTTCTTTCAATTCATTGCTTGTTTGGAGATTAAAAAGATAAATCTCCAAAGGAAAACGGCCTCCTCCTGAAGGATAAGCTCGATGGGTTTTGTTCCAATCATTTTCTTTTTTTTCAATAATGCCGGCTGAATAAAAAAGGAGTTGGCTTAAATCTTTAAGATTTATCGGCTTCCCATTAAATTCTCTTTCTGATTTTCTTTTAATTAAGGATTCTCCGATAGAAAAATCTAATTTCTTGGGTTTCGGCAGTAAAACTTTTGGCAAACGAGGGTATTCTTTAAAATAAATTGTTAGCCATTCCGGAGGTAAAATCGGAGGGCTTGTTGGTTTGTCCCAACCCTCTTGATATTTTTCCTTTGTCAGTTGATGAAAAATTTTAGCCATAGAGTAATTCATAATTTTAAAGGAAGGGGTGCGGTAAAGAATTTAATCTCGTTTTCAGATAGGGGTTTATCTGCGATAACCTAATTTTACCGGAACATTAAAAAGGCGCTCGCCCCAACAATGCCTTATTCCTTCATCTAAATAAAGGGGCTGAAGTTGGGGAGAAATAACTTTGGCCACATAAATTCCTTCTTCTTTTATCTGGGGAAGAGTAATGTCAATTCCATAAATATCAATTTTTCTTTTTTCAAGAATTCTTAGGGCTATTTTTAGTTTTTCTTTATCGGATAAATCTTTATATCTATTTTGTTCTTCTATATTAATTTTTCTCTTCGGACCTTGAAAAAGAAATTCAATTTTTTTAATCATATCTAAAGAACTCCAAAAAAGATATCTATCAGTAAAGGTTTTTATCCGAGAGGGAACGGATTTTAATTCCTTTCCTCTTCTTTACCATATCGGGAGAAGAGAACGGTACTCCCCGGAACTCAATCCTTCCTTGGATGGCTTCAAAAATAGCACCCCGAATGGCTTGGATAATATCTAAATCAGTTCTGGTGCTGATACAGATACTCTGACCTATGCCGGTTCGATCTATTATCGCTGCCATCATTGAAGGGATGGCAATATCAGTTGTTATATCAATTAGATAAATTTCTAAATTGTAACGTTTAAACATCGCCAATAACCTTTGAATAATCTCATCATCGATTGTCTCGAGTTCTATTATTGCTGGGAGAAAGTTTATTGAAATAGGTAATCATAAAAGCATCTCTTTCAACCGCCTCGCAAATTCCTTTATAGAGGGCCCCTTTAAAAGAATCAGCCGCTGCTGCGCCAGTGCTGATTTGCTCCCGAATCATCGGCTCTTGAGGATGATATTTATATCCAACATAAACAAGTTGAGCGGGAATAAATACTTTTTTCTTATCATAAAGAGAAAAACCCTCAACCCAGCGAAAAACAGATTTTTCATCTATTTTTAATCTTGGATTGGCTTGGCGCTGAGAAGGAGAAATACCGGCAAAAGAAAGAGGGCTAAGGGCTTTTTGGGAAATCTTATCAAAAGTCGAAAGCAAAAAATGTTTTTCTCTGTATACACAAAGGCAAAATCTTTCTAATCCCTCACCTACGGTTTTCATTAAAGATCTCTCCTCATTAAAATCAGCTCCAGCGCTATATTTTGAAAAACTGCCGTTGCCATCAGAATAAGAAGAAATATCTGGCAAGACGGTTGGCTCTTCGGCCCGATACTGGATAATGTAAGGTTCGTCAGAATAAATTCGCGGCAATCTCAATATTTGATTAATAATTTTTTTTTGAAGAAAATTAGCCACTAATTTTTTCGTTCTCAGGGAAATATTCGAGGAAGGGGAAATCCTGAATAGAAGTATAAAGTTTAACCCCAATGATATTTTCAATGAATTTCAAGAAATTAGAATAAACTTTATTGAGCATTAAGCTAAAAAGCGAAGGGAGGGATGGATATTTTTCCAGTTCTAATCTTTCTTGTTCGGCAAGATTCTCAAAAAAATCCCCGGCGCGGCAAACTGGTTGATAATTATATTTATCTAAAGAATTATTTTTATCTTCTAGCATAATTCTTACGCTTTATAATTTTTCTATTTTCCTTGCCATTTTAAGGGCTTTTTCAACGTGTTTATTGCAGTAATCGCAGGTGCCAATTACTCCTTCCGGATTATTGAAGATGTCATAAAGCCGTTGTTTTTTAATCTGGTTTGCTGTCTCTAAACATATTCTGTAAGATTTTTCAAAACCCTCTTTTTGAATCAAGGGTTTTTGGCTACATTTTTGAAAAATATCACAGCAAAAAATCATTCCCCCTTCTTCGGATCAATATATGGTTCTAGTCCGTATCCCTAAAACGGGGCAGAAATTAATTTCCTTTCTAATATTGCCTCTTTCTGAAAAAATGAGGCGCAGGGCGCAATAAAAACTCTATTTTTTACTTTTTCTCTGAGATATGCCATTTTTTGAACGATCTCAGAAAGTTCCTGATTTGTTAACCCTGACCTTGAAATGGGTATTTCTATCATAAAGCTTAAACTTTCTATTCCAAATTTTAAACAAAGATTCACAATTCCCTCAATTTGGTCGTAATTTTTTTTATTAAGACAGGTCTGCAATGTTACGGGTATCTGATTTTTTCTATAGAGCTTTATTGCTTCAATTATTCTTTTAAAAGAACCTGGTTTATTTCTAAAACTATCGTGAACTTCAGCCGTTGCTCCGTCTAAACTGAAACAAATTACATCAAAATTTTTTCTGGCAGAATTAATAATTGGTAAATAATCTTTATAGAACCAGCCGTTGCTTACTATCCTAAAATTATAATTGTATTTTTTAGTTAATTCGACTAATTCCCTGAATTGGGGATGCAAAATAGTTTCGCCGCCGGTGAAGGAAGCTCTTCTCAGCCCAATCTTTTTACCCTCCCTCAATGCTGTTTCGAAAACTGAAATGGGCATATCTTTTATTATTGTTTTGCCACCATCAACAATTTGCCTTAAACAATGGGGACAATTGAAATTACAACGGGTGGTAGTTAAAAAAATTAAAGCAGGGTGAGCATAAATAAAAGAGGGCTTTTTATCCTCTTCCAAAGTCAATTTCCCAATAATTTTTTGGACAAGATTTTCGAAAAAATTCTCAACTCGACAAACTGACTGATAATCAGATGGGAAATTATTATTTTTTTCTTTCATATTATTATTTATATCATTAAAAATATGACTTAAACAAATAAAAATAATTTATTTAAAGAAATTTAAAAGGGGCTGCTTGAATTTTAAACAAGTAGCAGCCCCTCCATGGTCCCTTCGCTTTAACGACCGGCTTGCCATAGCCGACTCACTCAAATAACTCAATCTTTAGGATTGTATCATCCTGAACGTACTCGGGACCGCCGATAAGTTCATGAAGCTTCTTCCCGGGCACGAGCGTTATCTCCCTGTCTTCAGAGGGAAGGAGATAAACCAACTCTTTACCGGTAGTAGTAGTGTGGGAAGCGCAGAAGTACCAGTATTGTTGAGGTGGACCGACAATCGTTACCCTGACCATATAGAGTTTAATTCCTGCCATCCGCGCAAAGGCAAAAAGTGTCGTTGCGTAATACCCCATCGGGGTAAATGTAAGGGTATTTGTCTGGTCCCGGGCAATCCAATCCATCAAGTCTGAGTAAGTCGGGTCTTGGGGGCTTGGGGCTAGTACCGGGACATTTTTCAGCGCAGCAATCTCTTTTTCCAGTGCTGGCCTATCCACCTCCGTCCACTGCTTCTTATCGGCACGTAGCTGATCCAGCTCGTCCTGGACGTTTTGGGGGACCATGCAACCGGCGAACAATGGCATCACAATCACCACCACCATCATCAAGGCTATAATCGCAATCCTTTTCGTTTTCATTTTTTCTCCTTTTTTCTCCTTTTTGGTTTATTTCTGGAGTTTCAGCCTTATGAAGTTGTAGAAGAACGACTTTAACTCCTACCTCAATTATACTCCTTTCTCAAGATTTGTCAACCCCCACACCTAATCAACATTGAATACTCTTTTTGATTCTTAGTCTCAGTTGATTCCAGGCATTTGCTCGCAGTTTAAGGTTGTTTTCTCTTTTTATGGCCTCTTCTTTTGAAAGATAAGCTTCGTAATATACGATTTGCCAGGGAATATATGGTTTTGTGGCTTTTGACAATCCTTGATTATGTTCTTTAAGTCTTTTTCGAAGATCATTCGTATATCCTAAGTATAATTTTCTTGATTTCTTGCTTTTCAGAATATAAAAGAAATACATGAGATTATCTTATGCTGATTAGGTGTGGGGGTCAAGCCCCCCAGCCATAAAACAAAAAACCGCTGTCAGGCGGCTTTTTTTTACTTTTCAATATCTTATTTTATTCTTTTGTTTTAATTACCTCGTCGATAATGCCGTAGGTTTTGGCTTCCTCAGACTGATAAGTAAAAGTCACGGTCGGTATCTTTCTCCACCTTCTCTAAGGGCTGACCGGTGTGTTTGGCTAAAATTTTATTTAGCTTATCTTTAATTTTAATAATTTGTTTTGCCGTAATTTCAATTTCTATGGCCTGACCGCCAGCCTCACCCATTACCTGATGAAGCAAAATTTCAGAATTGGGCAGGGCGAATCTTTTGCCTTTGGCGCCAGCCGCCAAAATGGTGGCTCCCATGGAACCGGCCAATCCGATGCAGACAGTTGAAATATCCGGCTTCACGTATTGCATGGTGTCGTAAATTGCCATTCCGGCTGTCACCGAACCGCCAGGTGAATTAATATAAATCTGAATGTCCTTGTTTGGGTCTTTGGAAGCCAAGTGTAACATCTGGGCAATGACAGAATTAGCAACTTGATCAGTAATTACGCTAGCCAAAAAAATAATTCTATCTTTCAAAAGGCGTGAATAAATATCGTAAGCGCGTTCGCCGTATTGTGATTTTTCTATAACTGTGGGGATAAGGTTCATAAATTTTCAAGTAATTGAAATACTTTTTCGTTTCTGATTACTCCTTCATAATACTCTTTTAATTTCTCTAAGGTCAACCTCCTTTGGGGCTTTTTCAGCTCCTGGGTAATTCTTAAAAACTTCGTTTATTTTTTCTTCAATTTCCTTTTCTGAAACCGGAACATTCTCTCTTTTCGCAATTTCTCTCAAAATGAGAAAGTTTTTCACTCTTTTTTCCGCTTCTGGCGAAAAAGATTCTTTTAGTTCCTCCTCCGTCTTTTTAATTTTTGTTAAATAATCAATAAAGCTCATCTGAAATTGGTTCTGAAGACTCGCTTTCAGTTCTTCAACCATTCTCTCTTTTTCAAAATCAATTAAAATATCAGGAATTTCCAAAGAAGTTTCTTCGGAAATTTTTTCTAAAATCTCAGTTCGATTTCTCTGCCTCTCCTCCTCGTTTTTTTCTGCCTTAATTCCTTCTCGGAGGTTTTTCTTTAAACCTTCTAAATTTTCGAAATTCCCCAGTGATTTTACCCAATTGTCGTTAATCTCCGGCAATTCGATTTTTTTGACCGAGATAATTTTAACTTTAAAATCAACTGGTTTGCCGGCTAAATTCTTTTGAAGATGATTTTCTGGAAAAGTTAAAGAGAATTCTTTTTCTGCCCCTGCACCCAAGCCCGTGAGGTTTTCTTCAAAGCCAGGGATAAAATGGCCTTGACCCAAAATAAAAGAATCTTTCTGAGATTTTCCTTCTTCAATTTGGGGAGACTGAAAAGAAATCTCCAGGAAATCTCCGATTTCAGAGGCAGTAGTTTTTGGCTGAAAGTTTAGCCCGGGATTTTTGTAAAAAAGCTTATCGCTTCTTCAACTTCTTTTTCTTCAACAAAAACTTCTTTTGGTTTAATTTTTGAAGCAATGTTTTTATAATCAGGTAAATCCATTTCGGGAATTATCGCAACCTTGGCCTTGAATTCCAATGGATTTCCTTTAGCAAGTTTTGTCACCTGAATTTCTGGTTTTCCAATCGCTTCAATTTTATCTTCCAAAACTACCTTAATATAACTTTTTCTTGCCGCCAAATTGGCGGCTTCTTCCAAAATTTTGCCAGGATTTAATTCTTTTTCAACAATTTCTTTTGGCGCCTTGCCCTTACGGAATCCTTCAAATTCAAGATCTTTGCCCAAATTCAAAACAGCTTCGTCAAAATAATCTTTAAATTCCTCGGCCGGAATTTCAAAAAAAATCTCAACCTGAGATTTTGGCAATTTTTGAATTGTATGTCTCATTGACTTTTTCTTAAAAGAATGCTAATCAAAAAATCAGGAGGTATAAGATGAAGTTCGTTAAAAATCAATTTGGATATCTGTTTTCAGGCCTAGTTATTTGGCTGCCCATGGTAATTATAATCGCTGTGCTTGTTGTTGTTTTTAGTAAGCTTGAAGAGATTGGAAAGAGTGTATTAAATCTTTTTTTGCCTGCCCAATTTGTATATCCAGGATTTGGAATAATATTGGGGATAATAGTGCTTTATCTAACTGGTGTAATCCTCAAGAAAACAGTTGTCGGGGATTTTCTTTCGAGAGTTCCAATTTTGGGAATATTCTTCAGAAAAGGAGAGGGGAAAATGATAACTCTCGACAGACTATTTAATCTTACCCCCTGTCTCTTTTTATTTTCGCCTACCTGCCCCTCTTATGGCTGGATACTCTCGGAGGAAAAAGTTAAATTAAACAAAGAGAAAGCTTCATTTACTTTGATAAATGTTTATTATCCCAATGTGCCAACCTTGGTAACTGGCCAGATTTTTCCGATAAGAAGAGGGGCAGTGATCAAGCTCGGTAATCCATCAAAAGAAGTAATCGATCTATTACTTTACGGATTGAGAAGCCCGGAAAATCTCCAATATCTCCCTTGGGAAGATGAAAACAAAGAAAAGTTTAAAAAAAGAGCAGAACTTTTTGGGCTCAGATTAAGCACCGATTAACATCGGTGCTTTTATTTACACCAAGAAACCAACAATTAACAATGCCACAATATTAAGTACCTTTAATCATCGGATTAATCGCCGGTCCGGCTGTATCTTTGTAAGGGTCGCCGACCGTGTCTCCAGTCACGGCTGCCTGATGGGCGAAACTTCCTTTACCTCCCAAATTTCCTTCCTCAATGTATTTTTTGGCATTGTCCCAAGCCGCTCCCCCTGAAGTCATGGAAATAGCAATAAAAAGACCGGTAACAATCGAGCCAACCAAAAGACCGCCCAAAGCTTCCGGTCCTAAAATAAAGCCAACCAAAATCGGGGTAATCACCGGAATTAAGGCCGGAATTATCATTTTTTTAATTGCTGCCTTGGTCACAATATCAACGCAGAGGCCGTATTTCGGCAAAGCCGTGCCCTCCATTATTCCCGCAATTTCCCGAAACTGCCTTCTCACTTCGTCAACTACTTTGGCGGCGGTCTTACCAACCGCCTCCATGGCCAAGGAGGCAAAGAAATAAGGCAATAATCCTCCAATAAATAGGCCGACTAAAACTCTGGGATCCTCCAAAAGAAATTGAATTTTCCCACCCAAGCCAATAATCTCCTGAGTATAGGCAGAGAAAAGAACTAAGGCAGCCAAACCGGCTGAAGCAATGGCATAACCTTTGGTCACGGCTTTAGTGGTATTGCCAATAGCATCCAAGGAGTCAGTGACTTTTCTCACTTCCTCTCCCTGGCCTGACATTTCAACAATGCCTGAGGCGTTATCAGTAATCGGACCGTAAGAATCCAAGGCAATAATTATGCCCACCAAAGAAAGCATTGAACAGGCGGCAATGACAAGTCCATAGAGACCGGCCAGCCAGAAGCTAAATAAAATTCCCAGGCAAATAAGAATTATGGGCAAAGCAGTTGACTTCATGCCGACAGCCAAACCAGCAATGATATTAGTAGCGTGGCCGCTGGTTGAGGCCTTAACAATTGATTGAACCGGCTGGTGTTTTTTAGAGGTGAAGTATTCTGTAATTAAAAAGATGCCGGTGGCTATCAAAAGGCCGATTATGGCGCAGAGATAAAGAGAGAACGGAGAATCGGTTAAATTTTTCCCCAGCTCCTTAATTACCGGGATAAAAACCGATTGCCGAAATAATGGCCGCCGCTCCCAGTCCTTTATAAAGAGCGCCGATAATGTTTTCTCCTCTTAGCCTGACAAAGAAAGTGGCCAAGATTGAAGCCAAAAGAGCAATTGATCCCAACATTAAAGGCAGCAAAATCGCTTCCTTAATGGTCGGAAAAATCAAACTTCCCAAGAGCATTCCGGCGACCAAAGTGACAACGTAAGTTTCAAAAAGATCAGCCGCCATACCGGCGCAATCGCCGACATTATCACCAACCTGGTCGGCAATAACCGCGGGGTTACGCGGGTCATCTTCCGGAATTCCTTTTTCCATCTTGCCAACTAAATCCGCGCCAACATCAGCGGCTTTGGTAAAAATTCCTCCGCCCAATCTGGCAAAAACCGAAATTAAAGAACCGCCGAAACCCAACGCCACCAAACCTTTTAAATCATGGGTCAAAAGATAAAAAAGAGAAATAGAAAGAAGTCCGAGAGCCCCAACTAAAAGACCGGTCACCGCTCCTCCCTGGAAAGACAAGGACAAGGCGCTCTTTAATCCTTTTTTGGCGGCTTCGGCTACCCTAAGGTTAGCCTGCGTGGAAACCATCATCCCGATGAAGCCCGATACGCCCGAGGCTGAAGCTCCAATTAAAAACCCGAAAGCAATTTTCCAGCCCAGGGCTATTCCAAGAAGGAAAAAAATAATCAGGGCAACTAAGCCAATGGCTTTATACTGCCTTTTTAAATAAGAAAGAGCTCCTTCTCTGATGGCCTGAGAGATTTTGAGAGCTTCTCCGGTCCCAGTCGGGGCTTTTTTGATTTTTTGAATCAGAAAAAAAGTAAAAATTAAAGTAAAGAGAGAAATAATAATGGGGAGATAGAACATAATTTTAAAAAATATAATTAAAATCTTTAGTTCGGGGTCGACTTTGTCTTTTTCTCTTTCTTTGTCTTTTTTTTAGTTTTTTCTTTTTCCTCCTTGCCCTCCGCAGCTTCGGAGGAGGGTCTTTCCCTTTTTTTCTTCTTTTTCCACTTTCTCTTCCGCCTCCTCTGCTTCTTTAACTTCTGCTGTTTCCTCGGCTGCCGGGCCCCTGACATCAATTTTCCAGCCGGTTAATTTGGCGGCCAATCTGACGTTCTGGCCCTCTTTACCAATGGCCAAAGACAGCTGGTCTTCGGGGACAATAACCACGGCCTTGTTTTTTGGTTCGATTTTCACTTCTAAAACTTTGGCCGGAGACAAACTATTGGCCAGATACCTTTCAGAATCCTCTGCCCATTCGATAATGTCTATTTTTTCTCCGCCCAGTTCATTAATGACTGCCGCCACCCTTGTTCCCTTTTGACCGACCATTGAACCTATCGGGTCAACGCTTTCTGACAGAGAGGTAACAGCGATTTTTGACCTTGAGCCCGCCTCCCTGGCAATTGATTTTATCACCACTTGCCCTTGGGCAATTTCCGGGACTTCTAATTCAAAAAGTTTAGAAATTATTTTGGGATAGACTCTTGATAGAAAAATCACCGGACCCTTTGGAAGAATCTTCCACTTTCAAAAGATAAACTTTGAGTCTCTGTCCCATTCGATAAAATTCCCCTTGGACCTGTTCTTCTCTCGGCAATATTCCGACTGTCTTGCCAATATCCAAAAAAACATTTCCTCCCTCTACCCTCTGAACTATGCCCGAAACAATTTCTCCTTCTTTCGCTTTAAATTCAGAAAGAATTGTTTCTCTCTCCGCTTCTCGAATCCTTTGTAAAATAACTTGTTTGGCAGTCTGGGCGGCAATCCGGCCATAATCTTTGTGGGTTTCCAGAAGGATTTCTAATTCTTCGCCAGCTTTAATTTTGGGCTTTATCTTTTTAGCCTCATTTAACATGATGTGCCTTTCTGGATTAAAACGGACTTTCTCTTTGCCCTCCTCAGCCCTCTCGAAGGAAGGCCCTTCTTCAATCTTTTTCTCTTTCATTTTTTCTAATTCTTCTTCGGAAAAAATCATTGAGGCGTTAACTACCAATTTTACTTGCCAAAATTTTACCTCGCCGCTTTCGGAATCAAGTTTGGCCCTGATGACCTGACCTTTTTCTCCGTAATCTTTTTTGTAAGCCGCGGCAATGGCCATTTCAATGGTCTCAATAACCTTTTCAGAAGGTATTCCCTTTTCCTCGGCTATTTGAGAAATGGCTGATGTAAATTCCTTAATATCCATGGTTTTAATAAAATTGTCCGTTTCCCAACGGACAAAAATTCGTTTCTAATCTTTGACTAATTTTAGTTTAGCAAAATAAATCCATTTGTCAAGCAACGTTTTTAAGATGTTTAATTTTGGCTTTCTTTAAATTTAAATCAATGTTAATGGCTATAACGTCAACCTGGCATTTTGTTTCAGGCGAAATTCTCTTTTCCAAAAGATAGCTCTCGGCAACTCTTAGAATTTTTCTTTGTTTTTGAAAATTAACTTTATCTTCCGGTAAAAATGTTTGACTTTCTCCACTTAAAGTTTTTACTTCAACAAAAGAAATTATATCATCTTTCCTAGCTATAATATCAATCTCTTTTTTCTCCGGTCCTCGAAGCCATTTGGGAATATAATTTTTCTCCAAAATTTTATATCCTTTCTTTTTTAAGAAATCTGAGGCAATTTTTTCACCCAAATCGCCCAATTCCTTGGAAGTCATAGTGGACCTGGCGAGAATTGAACTCGCATCAGAGCAATGCGAATGCCCCGTTCTACCGTTAAACTACAGGCCCTATACAAAAACTCTAAAAAGTTTTTGTCGGGGTGCTGGGAGTTGAACCCAGTCTACATCCTCCCGAAGGATGTGTACTACCGTCATACTCCACCCCGTAATTAATGTAGAATTAGCGTGCGAGAGAACAAATTTTTACGGACCATCCGCAGGCAAATTGCATGGTTTCGCCGAAGGCGAAAATTTGCCGAGGAAAGGAGCTTGTCCCGCGCTGGCGGGACAGAGCGTGTCCTAAAAATTGTATTCCCGAGCTAAGTCACCCAATATTTAGCTTTCGTCATCTCGTCTCTTTTCGTCTCTATTTTGTTTCTTTCCTTTTCAGCTCTTTGGGCCAACTTTTGAAGTTCGTTTCAGGGAATTTACCCAATTTTTTTATTTCCTTTTCTAAAATATCTTTTTTGTTTTTTTCGGTGTTTCTAAAACAGAACTTAATAAAATGTCTAAAATTTGTCCTATTTTAGGCCCTGATTTAATTTTCAAAGACGTCATCACGTCATTTCCCGAAACCTTCAACATCTTGACCGAGATCGGGTCCTGGGTAACTTTTTCAATGACATATTTTAAATGTCTTAATTTATATGGTTCGGCTTTGGGAACGCCAGAACCAATTCTGTCTGCCATCCTGACCTGTAATAATTCTTCCATATTTTCGGGCTCAACATTTCTGACCAATCTTCTGACCGAGGCTTCGCCAACCTCGTCAACATTATAATAAAAAAGGTGGTATCTCACCAATCTGGTGATTTTTTCAATCTCTTTTTGGGGAAACTTTAAACGATTTAAAATCTGATTTGTCATTTTCGCCCCCAGGGCTTCGTGGCCGTAGAAAGTGGAGTCCAACCCTTCCCCTTTTTTAGTCCTGGGCTTGGCAATATCATGAAACAGGGCCGCCAATCTGACATACTTGTTGAATTTTTTTTGGGCAGCGTATTTTAGAGAAAGAATTGAATGCTCATAACATCCGTAAATATGATGCTTGTTTTGAGAGACGCCGTAGCCTTCTTCTAATTCGGGGACGATATATTTTAATAAACCGATTTGGCGCAAAAGCTCAACCCCGTCGGCCGCCTTTTCCGACATGATGATTTTCAAAAATTCATCCCTGATTCTTTCTCTGGAAATTGCTTCCAATCCTTGAGCGTTCTTTTTGATTGCTTCAGCGGTTTTCGGCTCGATTTTAAATCCTAAGGTTGTGGCAAACCTTACTGCCCTCATCATTCTCAGGGCATCTTCCGAAAACCTGTCTTTGGGATTTCCTACCGCCCGAATAATTTTATTTTTAAGGTCTTTCTGGCCTCCAAAGGGGTCAATAATTTTTAATTTTTCGTCCATGGCTATGGCATTAACGGTAAAATCTCTTCTCGCTAAATCCTCCTCAATGGTCTTGGCAAACTTAATCTCGTCCGGATGACGTTTGTCAGTATATTTTGCTTCCGAACGATAAGTGGTAATTTCAATTTCTTTGAGTTTTGGGTTTTTGCTTCCGGTCTGGACAGTCACGGTTAAAAATTTATTTTCATAAAAACTTTTTGGGAATATTTTTTGGATTTCTTCCGGTTTGGCATCAGTTGTCACATCCCAGTCTTCTGGCGTTACTCCAGATAAAAAATCCCGGACGCAACCGCCGACAATATAGGCCTGGAAATCCTTCTTTTTCAATCGGGTGATAACAGATTGAACTTCTTTTGGGATGCTCATATTCTCATCTTATCTGAAAAATTGTTTTTTTCAATTCTTTTGCTAAAATAATTAAGCCCTATACAAAAACTTAAAGAGTTTTGTGCGGCTCCTCGGTAGTGAAACGGATATCAGTACCTGCCTTCGGAGCAGGGGGTGCGGGTTCGAATCCTGGCGAGGGCACCTTTGAACCCCGTTAAAATTCCTTATTAAAACTAAATCTCTAATGGGGTTTCAAAAATATGAAAAATTTACTAAAAATTTCTAACGGGGTGAAAAAAATATTTTTAATAACTTTTTTGGTTTTTATATTTCTATCCCTTGCCCCGGTTCAAGCAAAAGAAGAGGGGCTAGTCACTTGTGGCGGATCAGGGCAAGATCCTTGCACTCTTTGTGATTTCTTTCAATTGTTTAAAAAGATTATTGATTTTCTTTTACTTCCTCCCGATGGCATTGTTCCTATTATTGCTACTTTAATGTTAGTTATTGGCGGCATAATGTTCTTTTTTGCCGGCGGCAGCCCCGAAGGCCTGCAAAAGGCAAAAAGATTAATAACCTCGGTAGTGGTTGGCTTAATCATCGTCTATTGCGCCTGGATTTTTGTCAATTTCGTTTTAACTTTTTCAGGATTTATCAATCCTGATCTTGACTGGAATCCAGAAAATTGGTTTCAAATTGAGTGCTCTGTTCAATAGAACTAGTCCTTGCCCCTGTAGCTCAACTGGTAGAGCAGCCCCGCCTTTTTCTCGCCCCCATAGCTTAATGGTAAAGCAGCTGCCTCTTAAGCAGTTGACTCCAGGTCCGAATCCTGGTGGGGGCACTAAAATTAGTTATTAATCATCAGCGATTAGTTTGTCAGGGTAATTTTGCCCTTTTTATTTTATATGTTAAAATTTAGTTGATATATGTTAACACCTGAAGAAAAATCTATCTTAATCAAGAAATATAAAATCCATGACACTGATACGGGTTCTTCAGAAGTCCAAATTGCCTTATTAACCGAGGAAATCAAAAGGCTGGTTTTGCATTTAAAAAAACACTCAAAAGATTTCCATTCAAAAAGAGGGCTGCTCAAACAGGTAGCCAAAAGAAAAAAATTGCTCAGTTATCTGAAGAATGAGGATGAAAAAAGATATGCCAGTATCGTCAAAAAAATCGGTCTCAGAAAATAATATCATCGCCCATAAAGAGCAGAGAGTAGCTGTTCTTCTCGATGTTCAGAATCTTTACCATTCGGCAAAAAATCTTTATGGAGCCAGGGTTAATTTTCGGGAAGTCTTAAACCGGGCAGTTTTGCAAAGAAAACTAATCCGGGCTTTTGCCTATGTTGTCAGAACGAAAACTGGCGAGGAAAAGCCTTTTTTTGAAGCCTTAGTCAAGCTGGGAATTGAAACGCGAATCAAAGATCTCCAAGAATTCTACGGAGGAATGAAGAAAGCTGATTGGGACGTGGGAATTGTTATTGACGCTATCAGAACCGCGGCCGGAGTTGATGTCATTTCCCTGGCCTCCGGCGATGGCGACTTTATTCCCTTGGTTGAATATTTAAAAAACCAGGGGAAAAGAGTGGAGGTTCTGGCCTTTGGCCGGACTACTTCCTTAAAATTAAAAGAAACGACTGATGAATTTATTGATTTAGACAAAGCGCCAGGGAAATATTTATTAAAAAATATAATCCTCTAAAAAAGTCAGGGGTCAGGACGAAATTATTGAAGTATGAAAGGAGAAATTTTAAAATTAGAACTCGGGGGCAGAAATATGGAAGCCAATGTCAGAAATTTAGCCGAGCAAGCCAATGGTGAGGTTTTTTTGCGTTATGGCGATACTTTAGTTATGGCAACCTGCGTCATGTCGAAATTTGAAAAAGAGGGACATGGGATTCTTCCCCCTGACGGTAGATTACGAAGAAAAATACTATGCGGCCGGGAAAATCCGCGGCCCCAGATATATCAAAAGAGAGTCTCGTCCCTCGGACGAGGCGATTTGTAATTCTCGTCTGATTGACAGAACCATTCGGCCGCTCTTTCCGAAAGACCTGAATCGCGAGGTTCAAGTAGTGGCCACGGTTTTATCCTGGGATGGCGAAAACGACTCTGACGTCGTTGGTTTATTGGCGGCCTCTATCTCGCTCTCTATTTCTGATATTCCCTGGTCAGGACCAATCGGAGCAGTTAGGGTTGGCCGAATCGACAACGAATTTGTTCTCAACCCGACTTATGAACAAAGGGAGAAAAGTCAGGTGGATTTGATCTTCGGAGCCGTCGAAAAAAACAACAAAATCCTCGCCAACATGATTGAGGGAAGCTTTGAAGAGGTTGATGAAAAATTGGTTTCCGATGCCTGGGATTTCGCCAAACCTCATTTAAAAAAAGTTTTTGATTTCCAAAAAGAAATTTTAAAAATGGCTGGCAAAGAAAAAGCTTCTCTCGAACCCCAATTAATTGATACTGAATTAGAAAAAGAGGTGGGAATCTTTTTGAAAGAGAGGCTGGAAAAAGCCCTTTACCAAAAAGAAAAAGCTTATCGGGTCGAGCAATTGGATAATCTTAAAAAAGACCTGTCTTTTTTTATTGAAGAAAAATATCCGGAAGGGGGAAAGGTGAAATATGCCCTCTCCTTTTTTGAAAAAGAAACCGAAAGAGTTCTCCATGAAAATGCAATTTCAAAGGGAAAAAGAGCGGACGGCCGGGACCTTGACGAGATACGCCAACTTTCTTGTGAAGTGGGGATATTGCCCCGGACGCATGGCTCAGGGCTTTTTTGTCGAGGGCAAACCAAAGCCCTTTCCATTCTAACCTTAGGGGCTCCCGGCGATCAGCAGATTCTGGAAGGCATGGAAATTGTCGGCAAAAAAAGATTTCTGCACCACTACAACTTTCCTCCTTATTCGACCGGAGAAATTAAGCCGTTAAGAGGTCCCGGGAGAAGAGATATCGGCCATGGCATGTTGGTAGAGAAAGCCCTTTTACCCTTAATCCCGCCAGTTGAAAATTTCCCTTATACTATCAGAATAGTTTCAGAAATCCTTTCTTCCAACGGCTCCACTTCAATGGCCTCGATTTCTTCTTCTTCTCTGGCCCTCATGGACGCGGGAGTGCCGATTAAGTCACCCGGAGCCGGAATTTCCCTCGGATTGATGCAAGATTCAAAAGGAAGCTACAAAATTTTAACCGATATTCAGGGCCCTGAAGACCACCATGGAGATATGGATTTTAAAGTAGCCGGAACCAGAAAGGGAATAACCGCCCTGCAGATGGACGTCAAAATTGAAGGAATTACTGAGGAAATCCTGAAGGAAGCTCTGGACAAGGGAAAGAAAGCAAGAAATAAAATCCTGGACGCCATGGAAAAAGTTCTAGACAAGCCCAGGCCCGAGCTGTCGCCTTTTGCTCCTCGTATTTTAACCATTCAAATTAATCCGGATAGAATAAGAGAAGTAGTCGGACCGGGAGGGAAGATAATCAACGAAATCATTGGAGAAACCGGAGTGGCAATTGACATCCAGCCTACTGGCTTAATTTATGTTACCTCCGAGAAAGAAGAGGCAGCCAAAAAAGCCATTGACTGGATTAAAAACATCGTCAGAGAGGTAAAAGTAGGGGAAGTTTTCCAGGGAAAAATCAAAAGAATTTTAAATTTTGGCGCTTTCGCCGAAATCCTGCCCGGCCAGGAAGGATTAATTCATATTTCCCAACTAGCCACCTATCGAGTGGGAAAAGTTGAGGATGTGGTCAAGATTGGAGATATCGTGCCGGTCAAGGTAATCTCTATTGATGAACAGGGCAGAATAAACCTATCGTTAAAAGACGCCAAAACCCAAACGTAAATAATCATGTCTTAGCTAAAAACAAAATGGAGGAAATATTATCGCAAAAAAACAGATTGATTCGAACGATGGCAAGCGATATTGCCCGTCTTCGAGGAACAGAAGTGCAAAGAGAAAGAGAGAAAATTATGGGGCTAAGGACCGATGAGGAAACAAAGAGGAGGGCCCTGGAGGAAACTAGAAAGGCAAAAGAAGAAAGGGAAAAGGCCGAGTTCCTGCTCAAACTGAAAAGGATGGAGGAGTCCGAAAAAGAGGCGCTTGAAGCAGGGGCAGCCCGAAGAAGAGAAATGGAAAAAACAAAAGTATCTGATCTTCTGGGAGAGGCCAAAAAAAGGGAGGAAGAAATCAAAAAAAGAATAGGATTGGAGAAAGAAGAGGAAAAAAGAAAAAGAGAAGAGGAATTTCTGAGAAGGGGGAAGAAGAAAGGAGAAAAGGAATGGCCACGGCCCAGTCCCAAAGAGAAAAGGAGGAAAGAGAAAGGGCTGATTTTTTAAAAAGGGTAGCCGAAGAAAGGGTGGAAAGACCCACCCCAGAAATGATGCAACCCTCTCCAGCGCTCCCTGGAACGGAAACAACCAGGGAAGAAAAATTTCCTCTAAGACCTGGTTTCTCTATCCCTAGAACCGAAAAACCAAGCCGGACGACTCTGATAGCCAAAGCTCCGCCTCATAGAGCGTCGACTTTTGAAAAATTTTTTGTCCGGATTTTAATTATCGGATTTTTAGTGGCTATTTGGGCCGGTCTTTTTACTTTCTGGTACTGGTTTTTTACCAAAGAAAAAACCACTCCTCTTCCTTTCTTGCCAGCGGCCGAAGAAGAACCGGTTGTCAATCCAGAGCCCGTTATTCCTGCCTCTTTAATCCCGATAACAGAAACCAAAACCTTGGAAATCGCTTCAGCTGAAGAGTTAGAATCAAAGCTATCGGAATTTTTAAAAGCCGGCGGGTTTTCCAGCTCAAAATTTTACAGAATTTTAATTAAAAACAGCTCTGAAAATAAAATCCTGGACATGAAGGAGTTTTTTGACGCTCTCCAGGTCAAAACGCCCGAAACCTTTTACCAAAAAGTTGACCTCGCTTTTACTTTCTTTCTTTACCCAAGCGAAAAATATAATCGCCTGGGCTTTATCGCCGAGGTCAATGAAGGAGAGGACATGTCTGCTTTTTTGAAATCATGGGAAAAAACAATGGAAGGAGACTTTGAAACTCTTTTTAGCCTTATGGGTAAAGAAAGTCCGGCTTTAATTTCTTACTTCCGAGCGGCTAAATATCAAGGCGTAAGTTTCAGGTTCCAAACGTTCTCCAAACAAGACATGGGAATTTGTTATTCAATTTTAGACAACAAGTTAATCTGGACTTCTTCTTGGGAAAGCTTAACTAAAGTAATTGATTTACTCAAGTAAAATTAATATATGGATAAAAACTTAATTCAGGAATTAAAAGAAAAATTGGAAAAGGAAAAGGGAATCTTGGAAAAAGAGTTAAATTCTTTTGCCAAAAAAGACGACAAACTAAAAGGCGACTGGGATACTCGTTTTCCGGAATTTAATGGCGGTCCTTTGGAAGAGGCGGCTGATGAAGTTGTAGAATATGAAGCCCGCTTGCCGATCGAACACACTCTCGAATTAAAACTGAGGGATGTTAATTTAGCATTAGAAAAAATAAGAACCTCTCTTCCAGCGAGAACCTTGAATGCTCCGCATATTCTTAGAAAGGAACTTTTGGAAAATGTGAAAAATGCGGCAAAGAAATTTCCGAAGAAAGGTTGGAAGCTTATCCCGGAGCCAGGTTCTGTCTTGATTGTAAAAGATAGACTAAAATAATATGCCTGTAAAAGTTTTCTCAACGGCCCTTGTAGGTCTGGACAGTCAAATTGTTGAGGTGGAGGTCGATACCAGTTTCGGCCTCCACTCTTTTGATATCGTCGGCCTGCCGGATAAAGCTGTCGAGGAATCGACTGAAAGAGTTAATTCGGCCATAAAGAGCATCAAGTTCTTGCCGCCTCACCATTCCAATCTCAAGGTTTTGGTCAATTTGGCTCCGGCCGATTTAAAAAAGGAGGGCTCTCTGTACGATTTGGCAATTGCTCTGGGTTTTCTGCTTGCCTCAAAGCAAAGCAAATTTGACCCAGCCGATAAAATATTTTTAGGAGAATTGGCTTTGGACGGTAAGTTAAGGCCGGTCAAGGGAGTATTGTCTTCAGCCATCTCCGCCAAACAAAATGGATTTTTGGAAATTATCCTGCCGAAAGAAAATGCCAAAGAGGCGGCTTTGGTTTCCGCCTCCGGCGGAACTCCGACAGGCAAAGAAAGGATAAAAGTAATTGGCGTGGAAACCCTCAGAGAGGTTATAGATTATCTCGAAGGGAAAAAAACAGTTTCACCGACAAAAATAAGTTTAGAAGAAATTTTCAGCACGTCCGTTTATCCGATTGACCTGGCCTACATAAAAGGACAAGAATATGCTAAAAGAGCTTTGGAAATTGCTGCCGCCGGTTCCCATAATCTCTTAATGCAAGGCCCGCCGGGAGCGGGGAAAACCTTATTAGCTCAAGCCATTCCCTCAATTTTGCCCAAACTGACTTTTGAAGAGGCCTTAGAGGTAACAAAAATTTATAGCGCGGCTGGTTTTTTGCCGGCGGGCAGCCCTTTAATTGACGTCCGCCCTTTTCGCTCTCCTCATCATACTTCTTCAGAAGTCGCCTTAATCGGCGGCGGCAACCCTCCTCGCCCTGGCGAAATCACCTTGTCTCATCGGGGCATTTTATTTTTGGACGAATTCCCCGAGTTCCACCGCGACGTTTTGGAATCTCTCCGTCAACCTTTGGAAGAAGGGAGGATTACGGTTTTGAGAGCCAAGCACTGTTTAATTTTACCGGCCCGTTTCACTCTGGTGGCGGCAGCCAACCCCTGTCCTTGCGGTTATCTGAACGACCCTGAAAGAAGATGCACTTGTCTCCCTTCTCAAATTGCCATGTACAGAAGAAAATTGTCCGGTCCTTTAATTGACAGAATTGATCTTTTTATTGACGTTCCGGCAGTAAAATATGAAAAACTGGTTTCTCCTGACGAGGAAAATTCCAGTGCCAAAGCAAGAGAAAAAGTGGGACGCGCCAGGGAAATTCAGAAAGAAAGGTTTTCCGCCAAAGATGGACCTACTGAGGGCAAAAAAAACGAAGGAGAGCTAACTAATTCTGAAATGAGCATCCCTCAAATAAAAAGGCATTGCCAAATTGATTTAAAATCTCAAGATCTTCTAAGAAAGTGTGTTAACTCCGGCCAACTTTCTGCCCGGGGCTATCACCGAGTTTTAAAGGTCAGCCGAACCATCGCCGATTTAGAAGGGTCGGAAAAAATTACTTATAACCATCTAAGCGAGGCTCTCATGTATCGAATAAGGGAAGAGAAATACTCTAGTTACTTCGTTATTGCTTCGCCGTAAAACCCTTCCCTCAGAGTCAAAGGTGTCTGTCTCAATACCGAGAACAGCCTTAACTTCGTAAGCCTTGTCCAGCTTAAGGAATGAGGAGGCGTTTTTCGTGTACTTGCCTGTGAGAACAACTAAAAGCCCCGTAGCCAGGGGGTCTAAGGTCCCCGTGATGACCAGCCTTCACATTGAATTTCTTTTTTATCCGCTCTACTACCCGGGAGGAGGTAATCCCTTTAGGCTTGTCCACCAGGAACATTTTGTCCATCCCCCTAAGTATACTGGAAAACCCGGAGCTTATCACTCGCCGAGGCTTGTTTAAAAATATGGGTTTTGACAGGTTCGCTAGCTAATGCTATCATAACTTATATAAAGTGAGATTACAGCCAAAGTTAATGATAGCAAGATGGTCAATTCGGTTGGGGAGGGGACTTAGGGGGTGGTAATAGGTGGATGCCGCCAATAGTTGGCTTTTATTAGCCTTTCTAGTTTGCTTAGCCCTTTCAGCCTTCTTTTCCAGTGCTGAGGCAGCTTTTATTTCCCTGCCTAAAGCTGGTAGTAAGCTGGTGGCACATGTCGTTTACTCAGGGTGAGCATTAAGGGTGAACATTAACAGTCTCTTTGTGATATTGTTTTTCCTCTGTCTTGGGTGTGCCGCTTTTTTCTGCAGTGCTGAGACTGCTTTCATTGGTATGCAGAAGCTGCGTCTACAACATCTGATCCAGAGTGGACACCCTTCTGCCAAAAGGGTGGCAAAGATTGTGGAACAGCCGGAGAAATTTCTCGCTACAGTTCTTTTGGGGATCAACTTCTTTGAGACGGCAGTAGCCACTCTGGGCACAATCATAGCAGTGTCACTAATCCGAGATGCGAACTGGGCAGTAGCCATTGCTACCATCGTGATCACTATAGTAACCTTAGTTTTCGCTGAGCTTGTTCCTAAGAGCTTGGCAGTTCGTTACGGAGAAAGACTGGCTCTGAGATATGTTAAACCTCTAGAAATCATCTCACCATCCTCTATCCTCTGGTTTACATCCTGAACCATATCGGGATTAGGTTTACCAAGTTAGTCGGGGAGGGCGAAATTCCCAAGCCGACCATCAGCGAGGAGGAATTTCGTACAGCTATCAGTATAGGTGAGGCTGAAGGGGTAATGGAAGGTGATGAGGCAGAGATGTTACACAAGGTGTTTGAATTCACCGACTGCCCCGTGAGCAAGATAATGGTTCCGAGAACGGAAATTGCCTGGGTGGAGCAAGGGACGAAGCTAAAGGATTTTCTGGAGCTTTATGCCAAAAGACGCTACAGTCGTTTCCCTGTGTATAAGGATAACACCGACAACGTGGTGGGTATGTTGCATGCCAAGGATGTGCTGCTGAAACTAACCGATGAATCTGACAGCAGAGACAGCGTCATTGACGATTTGGTGCGCCCAGCCTATTTTGTGCCTGAAAACAAACGCCTGGGAGAACTCCTGGCCGAGATGAGAGACGGTGGATACCATGCAGTAATCGTGGTAGACGAGTTCGGGGGTATTGCGGGAATGGTTACCTTGGGGCAGCTAACTGAGGAGATTGTCGGCGATATTCATGACGAGCTAACGGGCAAAGAAAAGGATTTCATTGTAACTGGCGACAGCACCTTTCAACTGGATGGAGGATTCAGGATTGAGGAAGCTAACGAGGAATTGGGGCTGAATTTGCCCAGCGGTGATTATGAGACTGTAGCCGGCTTTATTCTCAGCCACCTTGGTCGGATACCAAAGCAGGGGGAGCAGTTTAAGTACCAGAACCTGAAGTTCGTTATCACTGAAATGCGCGGAATGAAGATAGAGAAGGTCATAGTAACCAGGGAAAAGGGCGTTGCTGCATCGTAGGTCAGAGGGGAGCTTGAGTTTATTCTAGCTCAACATGGTGCGATTTTGGGGGAAGACCTTGAGAAGTTAAGGGAAATCGTCCCTGACCCGGCGCGCCAGCAGAAAGCACGAGAATACAGTAGGCTACTGCGGCGCGGCTCATTTCTCGAGCTCGGAATAGGGGTCATCCTATTACTAGTCCTTCTTTTCACCCCTGCCTCAACTACACTGGCGAGCCTTTTGGTTTTTCCTTCTCCATGGTCAGCAGCCCTGTATCTGCTGACACTAGCGGCAGGCTATGGAGTGATAGTGGCACCATTAGGCTATTACTACGATTTTGTCTTGCCCCATCGTTATGGCTTATCAAAGCAAGACCTAGCAAGCTGGCTAAGGGACAAGGTTAAAGCTTCGGGGCTGGAATTATTGCTAGGCTTATGTCTGGTTATAATCGTTTACTGGCTTATAGGGAATCTCCCGGCGCTGTGGTGGCTAGCAGCTGCCTTGATTATGTTTTTAGTCAGCTTAATCCTCACCTGGCTAACGCCCACCTTTCTTATACCTTTATTCTTTAAATTAAAGCCCTTAGAAGAAGGAGGGCTCAAAGAAAAATTGGTAAATTTAGCCAGGAGGGCTGGAGTTGATATTGCAGAGTGCCTTACCATGGATTTAAGCAGCAAAGCCACTACAGCTAACGCCATGCTAAGCGGCTGGGGCAAATCTAGACGTATTATCTTCAGCGATACTTTGCTCCAGGGATATTCATGGGATGAAATAGAGGTAACTTTGGCTCATGAGCTAGGACATCGTCTCCACCATGATATTCCCAAGCTCATAGGAATCCAGGCAGCCACTTTTTTATTGGCATTTTATCTGGCCAATCTAGCCCTGAGAGCTGGAGTGGTATTATTCTCCCTCCAGGGAATAAGTGATATCGCTGGCCTTCCCTGGCTAATTTTCGTTCTAGCCATGCTTATCTTGGTATTACAACCAGCACTTAATTGGTACAATCGTCGCATAGAAATAGCGGCAGACGAGACTGCATTGGCGCTAAGCAATAACCCCCAAGCCTTTATTGCTTTGATGACTAAGCTGACCGACCAGAATCTAACCGAGGCCGAACCTAGCCAGTGGGCAAAACTTCTATTTTATGACCATCCCACCTATAATGAGAGGGTAAAACTAGCCCATAATTATATCTCTCGCTGTCAGCCCGAAGGCGAGGCAATCTAAGGAGGCCTTTTGAAGCTTATTTTAGTTAGGCATGGCGAAACTTATTGGAATGAGGCAGGGCTTGTCCAGGGAGGCGATAGCGATATCGAACTGAATGATACTGGATTGGAGCAAGCCAGGAAGCTAGCAGCTTTCCTCAAGAATGAGCCCATTATTGCCATACTCTCCAGTCCTTTGCAGCGAGCTATAGCTACAGCCGAGGTCATAGCCAGCCATCACCAGTTGCCCGTAGAGATTGATCAAGGGCTCAGAGAGCTCAAAGTTGGTGACCTGGAAGGCATATCTATTTCAAATTTACGTACCACATTTAGCCGGTTTTTACTACAATGGTGGCAAGACGGAGAGGCAATGAAATTGCCCAATGGAGAAAGTCTTGTTGAATTGCAACAGAGAGCCTGGAAGGCTGTTGAACGTCTACTAGAAAGGCATAAAACTAGTCCTGAGCACAACAAAGACGCTACGGCGGTAGTAGTCAGCCATTACTTCGTTACCCTAGCCATCATTCTCAAAGCTTTAAATTTGCCTCTGGACTACTTTATTAAATTCAAATTAGACCTCGGTGGAGTAAGCATCCTCGAGATTCAGGATTATGGAACCCGCTTGCTGACATTTAACGATACCTCCTATCAGTGTTAGCTGCGAGGGGCAAGGCAAATAGCAATAGCAAATGACAAAGCTCAAATGCTAAATCAAGCTCAAAACCCTAAACAATGACAAAGGAGGAATAGTTTTGGTATTTAAGCATTTGGATTTGAATTATCATTTGGATTTTGACATTTGGGTTTATTTAGAGTTGCGAGGGGCCAAGAAATGAGTTCCCGAAAATTCGCAGAATTTCGGGGAAAGAAGCAATCCCTATGAACAAGATTAAGCTAGAGTCAAAAGTTATAGACTTTATCCAGCGGTGTAGCTTGATTTCACCTGAGGAGATAGTGGTTGTCGGGGTCTCAGGTGGTGCTGATTCAGTATGTTTACTCCATGTCCTGGCAAAATGGCGGAAGGGACTAGGGATAAAACTTCACATAGCTCATCTCAATCACCAACTTCGGGGAGTTGAATCCGAAGCTGATGCTGAATACGTGTCTAATCTGGCTGGCTCGCTGGGCATTCCCATCACTATTGATAGGCAGGACGTGGCTGCCTACAGGACTGAAAGAAATTGCTCTATTGAGGAAGCTGCCCGGGAACTACGCTATGCTTTTCTTGCCAGGGTAGCTAGAGAGGTCGGAGCCAATCGAATAGCCATAGGTCATACCAGGGATGACCAGGTAGAGACCATTTTGATGCATATATTACGGGGAACAGGAAT
>CAVTZN010000001.1:0-7438 GCA_963739285.1 Candidatus Wildermuthbacteria bacterium | reverse complement strand
TAATTTTAATGATTTTTGTAACAATAAAATATGACATACATAAGTTTATTTTGAAAATGTAACAATCACAACTTTTTACTAAAACTTTAAAAGAATCGCCGAAAGATGAAAAAAATATAAATGCTCAGCTTTTGATTAGGGCGGTTTTATTCATAAAGAGATGGCAGGTGTTTATACTTATTTACCCTTAGGTCTTAGAATTCTAAAGAAGATAGAAAATATTATAAGAGAAGAAATGGAAATTATCCTGGTCAGAGAAATTTTAATGACTGTCTTTCAGCCAAAAGCCATTTGGGAAAAAACTAGTCGTTGGTCAACTGGATTGGAGAAGAAATGTATAAATGTAAATTAAGACGAAAAAGAAGTTGGACTTAGGTCCTACTCACGAGGAGATGGTAACGAGGATTGCGAAAAATTTTATTAGTTCTTATCAGCGATTTGCCGAAATTTGTATTTCAAATTCAAACTAAGTTTCGAAAAGAACTAAGAGCTAGGTCAGGCCTTCTAAGAGGAAGAGAATTTGATATGAAGGACCTTTATAGTTTTCATAGCTCAGAAGAAGATTTCAAAGATATTATGAAAAAGTTATTGCATCTTATCATAAAATTTTAAAAGATGCGGATTAAATGCGATTATAACTGAGGCTTCGGGGAAAGGATTTACCACGGGGAGTCCCTCATGAATTTCAAGTATTAGCCGAAGGGGGGAAGACACTATAATTTTTTGTCAAAATAAACATTTTTCTCAAAATAAAGAAATTGCAAAATTTAAAAATGGTGATAAATGCCCCATTTGCAAACGAGAATTAAAAGAAGGAAATCAATTGAAGTAGGCAATATTTTCCCTTTGGGAATAAAATACTCCAAGGACTTAGAAGCTTATTTTATAGATAAAGACGGGAAAAGAAAACCAATAATTATGGGATGCTATGGATTGGGGCCTTCACAGGATAATGGGAGCGATAGTGGAAATTAATCATGATGAAAAAGGAATTATTTGGCCAAAGAAGTGGCTCCTTTTCAAATTCATTTAATTCCAGATTGAAGATAATACAAAAAGTAAAAAAAGCGGCTGAAAAATTATATCAAGATATTACAAAAATAAGGAATTGAAGTATTATATGATGATAGAGAAGATAAAACAGCCGGGAGAAAAATTTGCCGATTGCCGATTTGATCGGAATTCCATTAAGAATTGTGGTAAGCGAAAGAACGTTAAAAAAAATTGCGTTGAAATAAAGAAAAGAAACGAAAAGAAAACGAAATTGGTTAAAATTAAATCGAATAATAAAATATGTTAGATAAAATTTTTAGATATTTTCCGAAGATATTGCCATTGATTTGGGAACGGCCAATTCCGAAGTTTATGTCAGGGGACAGGGAATTATCATCCAGGAGCCACGGTTGTGGCGATTAATCAAAAAACCGGCCAGATTTTAGCTATTGGCGAGGAAGCAAAAAAAATGGTGGGCAGAACGCCGGCCCATATTGTTGCTACCAGGCCCTTGAGTGTCGGGAGTAATTTCTGATTTTGAAGTTACCGAACAAATGCTCAAATATTTTATTGAAAAAGCTCATAAAAAAAGATTTATTTTAATCCCAGACCGCGAGTTATTATTGGCATTCCTTGCGGAGTTACGAGTTGAAAAAAAAGCGGTTTGTGATGCTGGCAAAATCGGCCGGAGCCAGAGAAGTTTTTTTGATTGAAGAACCGATGGCAGCTGCCATCGGCGCCAGACTTCCGGTTCAGGAAGCCGGCGGAAATTTTATTGTTGATATCGGCGGAGGAACAGCCGAAGTGGCAGTTATTTCTTTGGGAGGAATAGTTTTGTCTAAAAGTTTGAGAATTGCCGGAGACAAACTTAATGAAGACATAATCCAATTTGCCCAGGAAGAATACAAATTATTAATCGGGGAGAGAACGGCCGAAGCCATTAAAATCGGAATTGGTTCGGCTTATCCTTTAAAAGAAAAAAGAGAAATGCCGATGCGAGGAAGAAATTTGGTTACCGGTCTTCCGGAAGAAATTTTGGTTTCCGATGAAGATATAAGAAGAGCGATGGAAAAATCGGTCAAACAGAATTGTCAGCGAAATTAAAACAGCCATTGAAGAAACTCCGCCCGAATTGTTAGCCGATATTATGGCTACGGGAATTTATCTTTCAGGCGGAGGTTCGCTTTTGCGGGGATTGGATATTTTGGTGGCAAAAGAAACAAAAATTCCGACTAAAATTATTGAAGATCCGATGACGGCCGTGGTCAGAGGGGCAGGCATGGTTTTGGAAAATTTGGATGAATTGGAAGAAGTATTGGTGGAAACAGAGGAATTGGAACCGCCGAATAATAATTTAGAATGTATGATTCAAAAGAAGAAGTAAAACATATTGCAAAATTAGCCAGGCTGGGATTGACCGAAAAAGAAATGAAAAGTTTCAGAAAGAACTTTCTTCGATTTTGGATTATATTGAAAAATTAAAAGAAGTTGATATTTCAGGAGTTGAACCGACGAGCCATTCCATTTTAGTTGAAAACATAATGAGAAAAGACAAAGTGAAAACAGAAATGTAAAAACGAAGAACAAAAAATTGTTGGAATTGGCGCCGGAAACAAAAGAAGGTTATTTAAAAGTAAAATCAATTTTATAAAATAGTCATGGATTTAACTGAATTTAACAATTACTCAAGCTCACGAGGGTTTGAAAAAAAAAGAATTTTCAGCTCTTGAACTTTGCAAGGCTTATTTGGATAAGATTAAAAAAAAAGATAAAGAAATTTCGCTTTTTTAACCGTTACTGAAGATTCAGCTCTTTCTCAGGCAAAAAAAATTGATGAAATGATTTCAAAAGGTAAAGAAATTCCTCTTTTGGCCGGAATTCCTTGCGCCGTAAAAGACAATATTTTGGTTGAGGGATGTAAAATGCACTGCTGGTTCCAAAATTTTGGAAAATTATATTGCTCCTTATGATGCTACGGTGATTAAAAAACTGAAAGAAAAGGAGCGGTGATTTTGGGGAAAACCAATCTTGATGAGTTTGCCATGGGCAGTTCAACCGAAAATTCGGCTTTTGGTCCGACAAAAAATCCTGCATGATTTAAGCCAGAGTGCCGGGAGGTTCTTCCGGGGTTCGGCAGCGGCAGTAGCGGCTGATTTGTGCAGTTTTTGCTTTAGGTTCTGATACTGGCGGTTCAATTAGGCAGCCAGCTTCTTTTTGCGGAGTAGTTGGGTTAAAACCGACCTATGGAGCAGTTTCCAGGTATGGATTGATTGCTTTTGCTTCTTCTTTGGACCAGATAGGGCCAATAACCAAAACAGTTGAGGATTGCAAAATTGTTTTTGATGCCATTAAAGGAAAAGACAAATTGGATTCAACTAGCGTCGAATCTAAAATCTCAAATCTAAAATTTAAAATTTCAAATTTACGAATTGGAGTTCCGAAAGAATATTTTATTAAAGGAATGGATCCGGAAGTTGAAAAAATAATAAAAGAAGCGATAAAAAAATACGAAGAAATGGGAGCAAAAATTGAAGAAATTAGTTTGCCTCATACGGAATATGCCCTGTCGTGTTATTATATTATTGCTCCTTCTGAAGCCAGTGCTAATTTGGCAAGATACGACGGAATAAAATACGGATATTCAACGGCAAGCAAAAGACAAGAAACAATAACAATTTATTGGATGTTTATTTAAAAAGCAGGGAAGAAGGATTTGGGGCAGAAGTAAGGAGAAGAATTATGCTGGGAACTTATGCTTTGTCGGCCGGTTATTACGAAGCCTATTATTTAAGGGCTCAGAAAGTAAGAACCTTAATAAAAGAAGATTTTGAAAAGGCTTTTAAAAAAGTTGACGCCATTTTTACTCCTGTTTCTCCGACTCCGGCTTTCAAAATAGGAGAAAAAATTGAAGACCCTTTAACGATGTATCTTTCCGATATTTTTACGGTTTCGATTAATTTGGCCGGATTGCCCGCTATTTCCATTCCATGTGGTAAATAGAATAATTTGCCGGTGGGTCTTCAAATTATCGGCAAACCCTTTGAAGAAGATAAAATTTTAGAAATAGGAGAAATTTTTGAAAAATATATGAAATCTATGCAATCATATATTAACATTTATTTAAATTTAATACACCTATTTAGTAGTTGATTGTTTATTTTAAAAATTATTTTTATAGTCATTTCGTTATTTTTTGGTTTTATTATTTTTGTGTTGTTGAAACTAGTGGTTAAAATATTAGTTATGTGATGATTGGACAGGAATTTTTCACTTATCGTCCTTATGGCGTCAAAAAAGATTATATAAGACTGGGAAAAAATTAAACAAAGATTAGAAACGGGCATAGAATCGGAATATAAATTGGCGGTTATTGAGGGAGATTCATCTTAGACGATATTTTAAAAAATATGGGGATTGCCGGCGAAACATTGGGAGAAAAATTAGATAAAATAACAGTTGTCTTCTTTTCCTAATCATCGAGGAAGTCAGGGAAGCCCATAAAATTCGCAATAATATTGTTCACGATCCTGATTATAGATTATCTTTAGATGAAGCTAAGAAAATTATAGAAATCTACGAAAAAGCCCTTACTGATTTACAAGCGTTGTAATTTGTGTTAAGTATTTTCATCGCGGGGTAGAGAAGTAGTATCTCGCGAGTCCCATAAGGTCAAGAGTCGCCGGTGCAATCCGACCCCGGCAACAATTTAGCGTATAATTAAGTAGTACCGCCGGATCGTAAGCTCAGTGGTCAGAGCAGATGTGCGTTCATCAAAGATGCGCAAGGCAAGGGTCGCAGGTTCGAATCCGACCGCCGGCATAAAATTATTGGACCCATAGTGTAGCCCGGTCTAACACGCCTCCCTGTCACGGAGGAGATCAGGGGTTCAAATCCCCTTGGGTCCGCAGAAATAAAAATATCCTTTCGGGGATATTTTTGTTTCTGTTCGTCCAAAGCGCGAGAACCCCTGCCCCAGAATTGCGACGAGCGGAGCGAGGAGGCAATGCCTTCGGGCAACTCTTTAAATCCCCTTGGGTCCGCACAGAGTATTTTTTATCGAGAGACCCGAAGGCATAAAAAGATCGCCAAGAAGGCGGTTTTTTGTTGATTTGACAAACGTTGATGAAAGAGTTAGGGTATAATATCCGTCAACAGACGGAAATTTAAAAAAGACCCAACAGGGTCAAAGAGGGGGACAAAATGACAGATGTCAAAGAGAAGATTCAAAAATTCAAGAGGACAGTAAACGCAGAAAGCGTAATCAGACGAATCGAAGAGGGTTCCTATAGTGATAGTGATGGTGATCTTATATGGGTTTTCGACGGATACCCCACTTCTACAATTAGGAAGCGGATTTTTGAGGTATTGGTTAGACTATTCTATTCGTGTGCTTGACTGGCAAGCCGATTGGATAGAGGCACGGGTAATCGATTTAAAGAAAGAAGATGGGGAAACACATTCCGGTTTTTGGAAAGAGCTTCTGAATTGGTATGTTTTTAATACTACGTGTGGACTTAATTTTAAGGCTACAGCTGTGCTGGCGAATCGTGCGTTGGACTTTGCCATAGGAATCACAAAAATGGATGATTTCGGCGGTTCGCACGGATTTATTTACCGCTCAGACGTTCTCAAAATCATAGTAGGCAGATTAGACAGGGAACCGGAAATCTACCGGGACATAGAAACACCGTCTTTAAAAATTTTTTTGGAATTCGTCTGGTACAAGCATACCAACCCGATTCGACCATCTATGATTCTACGATGGTTGACATCAAACGAGTGGTTCGCTGCGTCATCAAAGTGGAAGATTGGCGATTTCTGCCTCTTATCGAACAAGTTCTTTACAAATTGTCTAATCAAAAAAGGCCGGAAAGATATGACTTCAAGCAAGAAGCTGAAATCATGGAAAACTTGGCATTTCTCAGGGAAGCAATGCGGCTCTTTAGGGAAAAAACAGAGGAAACAAAAGATAATATATAAATAGGCTGATCAAATTAGAAAAGAGGTGTTCATATGGACACCTCTATTATTTTGACTGAAATTTCAGAATAAGTCCCGACCCCGAGGCCTCGGGCGAGACACTTGAAAAAAGCCGATTTTCCCTCTATAATGGTGGTACACGACCCTGACGCACCGCAGAGAGAGTAGAATTATTTTCTAAATCTAGACAGATAAAGGTTATTAAATTTTATATAAGGATTTCTTTTTTATGAGAAAAGCCTGTATTATTTTAATGAATGGTTTTACCGCTTCTTTAAAAACAACGGTAGCAAGAAGATTGTCTGCTATTCTTAAAATTCCCTTAATTCAGACAAACCAATTGGGACGGATAACCGATAAGAAAGGGCTGATGATTGCTAAGAAAGAGATTTGAGATATAAAATCGCAATAGAGTTAGCGAAAGTTTACATTAGAAATAATATATCTTTTATAATAGATGGAACTTTTGGGTTGAAAAAATGGAGAGAGCCGATAAATTATGTAAAAGATATCAAATTAAAAATTTAATTTTTGTTAGATGTAAGTGTGAGGATTCAAATATAATTAAAGAGAGATTGCTAGCAGAGGAAAAAAACCATTACTCCCGGAAAGTGAAGTTAAATTAATAAAAAATTACGAGATCACTGTTAAGCAATATGAACCATTGGAAAAAGATGAATATCAAAAATTTTCTTTAATAGAATTTGATTCCGGTAGATTTACACTAAAAATTATTAAAAATAATAATTTGAAGACAAGGCAGATATTTAATATTATCCGGGGAAGGTCTTAATTCGGGCAAGCTAAAATTGAGTATAGATAGTTTCTAAATATTTTATTATTGAAAGTCTCAAAGAAGAAATAGGAGATGAACGGACCAAAAACTGCAGAAAATTAAAATCATGCAGGCTTTTAATTTTATAATTATGAAGTCCCGACCCCGAGGCTTTGCGTGAGACACTTAAAAAAGGCCGATTTTCCCTCTATAATGGTGGTACACGACCCGAACACACCGCAGCGTACAAAATTGAATTTTGACAAAATTTTAAAAACTGATATAAACAAAATCAGAGGAGGGAAAACCTCCTTTTTTGAATGATAAGGGAGGGTAGCACCTTCCCAAATAAAAATGGAAAAAAAGGAAGTGAAAGAAAAATAATAATAACTGAATAAGTGAGTAGGAATCAAAATAAACTAAGAAAAAGGAGGAAAACCTTAGAGAATGGGAGAAATGACTTTTACTGACAAGATGATTGAGGCGATAAAGGTCAAAAAAAGTATCCTCAATGTCGGGCTGGACCCCCAGATGAAATTCATGCCGCCTTATCTTATAAAATGAGGCCATTCATTCCTGGGGGATTACTGAGAAGCGTAACGGGAAAGAGGTCTGGGTATTAACTTCTGAAGGCTTAGGGCGATTATACTTGCGATTTAACGAGGAAATAATCCGGGCCATCGAACCCTT